>NZ_JAYRLZ010000095.1:0-14725 GCF_041904975.1 Chitinimonas sp.
GAGCGCCGCACCGGCATTGACGCCAAGCAAGCCCGGCTCGGCCAGCGGATTGCGGGTAAGCGCCTGCAACAGGCTGCCGGCGGTAGCGAGCGCACTGCCGACCAGTAGCGCCGCCAGGGTGCGCGGCAGGCGCAGCGCCAGCAGCGTGCCGGCGCTATCGCTGTGATGCAGCAGCGCAGCAGCGCTATCGGACAGACCCGGGCCGGCACCGAGCAACAGCGACAGCAGCAGCAGGCCGGGCAAGGCGGCCAGCAGCAGCACGCTCAGCAGAGGGCGCGCCCTCATGAGCGCGGCTTTGCATTGCCGGCAAGCAGATGCTGCTCCAGTTCGGCCAGCAAGGCGCGGGCGGCCAGCGGGCCACCCAGGCTGGTCCACAGCGAGCCATCCACCGCCGCCATATGGCCTTGCCGCACCGCCGCCAGCTGGCGGAAGGCCGGATTCTGCTGCGCCGCCGCCAGCGCATCGCTGGCCGGGCCGCTGGCGGCCAGGGTGCCGATAAACAGCCAGTCGCCATCGATGCGCTGCAGGCTTTCCATGCTCAGCGGTGGCGAATGGGCGATGCCGGGCTGGTCCTGCCCGGCCGGCCGCTGCAGGCCGACATCAGCCAGCACCCGGCTGGCAAAGGCGTCGCGCAACATATAGGCCGGCCCCTGCGGGTTCCAGCGCACCACACTGACGCGCGCGCCGGCCGCCTTGCCGAGCCGCTGGCGCAAGGCGGTTGCCTGTTGCTGGTAGCTGGCCAGCGCTAACTGCGCCTGGGCCGAGCGGCCGGTCAGCGTGCCGATGCGTTGCAAGGCGGTCTGCCAGTCCTCCCCCAATTGGTAGCTGATGGCCACCGGCGCGATCTTTTCCAGCTGCGCCAATAGTTGCGGGTCGGGCAGGCCGCCAGCCAGGATCAGATCGGGCTGCAGCGCCAGCACCTTGTCCAGCACCGGGCTGGCAAACTGGCCCACCGGCGCGATGCCGGCACTGGCCTGGCCCAGATAGCGCGGCATGCCGCCCTGGCCGCGCCCCAGGGTGGCGCCGACCGGCTTGATGCCCAGCGCCAGCGCCGCATCGAGATCGAGCTCGGACAGGGCAACAATGCGGCGCGGACTGTCGGGAACGACCAGCTGCCGCCCCTGCGCGTCGCTCACCGTCTTGCCGGCAGCCAGGGCCGGCAGGGCCAGGACGAGGGCGAACAGGCTGGTGATCAGATGGCGCCTCATGCCTGCTGCTCCGTCAGTTCGTCCATGATGCGATGGCGCTCGGCATGGTAGGCCTCTTCGGTGTAGCGATCCTTCCAGTAGGGCACCGCATACAGCAAGGCCGGCGGCAGCTGGCGCGCGGCCAGCAGGAAGTCACGGATCGCCACCACCTGGTTGCTCTCGCCAGCCAGCGTTACCGATACCTTGCCGGGCGGCCATGGCAGCTGGCGCACCGCATCGAGCAAACGCGTGCTGGAGCCGGCCGGTGCGCCCTGGCGATCCAGCCAGCACACCGTCACGCCGCTGGGTGCCGCCAGCGCGATCCTTTCTGCCTGACTGGCGACCTCGATCAGCACCCAGCCCTTGGCCGAGGCCGGCAAGGCGGCCAGTACCGCTGCCAGCGCCGCCAGAGCGCTCGGGTCGCCGATCAGCAGGAAGTAATCGGCGTCGGCCTGATGGCGCGCCGGGCCACCGGGGCCGGCCACGCCGATGGCGCTGCCGATTTGCGCATGGCTGGCCCAGCGCGATGCCGGGCCGTTGTCGCCATGCAGCACGAAATCCACATCCAGCTCAGCCGCGTCGGCCCGGTAAGCCGCCACGGTATAGGTGCGCGAAATCGGCCGCAGCTCGGCCGGCGGCCAGATCGGGCCATCCGGCCCCAGGGTCGGCAATACCGGCTCGGCCTGCCCGTCGCGGGCCAGCAGGAGCTTGATATGACTGCCGTCCTCGCCTTCGGGAAAGCCGGCCAGATCCGGCCCGGCCAGGGTGATGCGCCGTAGATGCGGGGTTAAATCGGTGATACGCCGCACCCGTAACAGGCGCGGCGGGGTTCTGGGTTTACTCATGATGCTTCCTTGATCAGATAGAGGTTGCGGCAGCCGGCAAGCGCGCCGCCAGCGCCGGGCCGATGGTCTGCAGCGCCAGCGGGCTGGTCATGGTGGCGTGGCTGGCGTCGACGTCGATGCAGTCGATATCGCCATGGATCCACGCTTGCCAGTGCTGCCAGTCCGGGCCCCCGCCGGGGCGGCGCGTGGCGCGGAACAGCAGCAGATCGCCGTGATAGCGCGGGGTGGCATGGCTGCGGAATAGCTGCATGGTGTGCAGGGCCACGGTTTGCAGATTGCTGATGCGGGCCGCATCGAAACCGGCCAGCGGACTCCCGGGGCGGCGCAGCAGGGCCAGCATGGCGTCGATGCTCAGCGGCTGGCCGGCAGCATCGCGGGCGCTGTCGCCGCTGATATCGAGCAGGGCTTCCAGCGCATCGCGCTCGCAGGGCGGCGGCTTGCCGACCCAGCATTCGGCCGGATAGGCATCGAGCAGGGCCAGCATATCCACCTCCTCGCCCGCTTCCTGCAAGGCCACCGCCAGCGCCTGCGCCAGGGCGCCGCCCGACGACCAGCCCAGCAGGCGATACGGCCCTTGCGGCTGCACACTGCGCAGGCTGGCCATGGCCGCCTCGACCTGGCTGGCAAAGCTGGCCGGCAAGGCGCCGCTGAGGCCCGCCGCCTGCAGGCCGTACAGCGGCACGCGAGGCAAGTAGGGCGCCAGGCCGAAATAGCACCAGGCCAGGCCCTCGGCCGGATGCAGGCAGAACAGGGCCGGCCCGTCACCGGGCTGGATGGTCAGCATGGGCGCAAACGGCGAGCCGGTTTCGGGTGGCCGATGACCCGTTTGCGCGGCGCGACTGCGTTCCAGGCTATGCGCCAGTGCCGCGAGGCTGGGATGGCTGAACAGCGCCGCCACCGTCACCGCCTGGCCCAGCCGCTGTTGCAGGCGATTGGCCACCTGGATGGCTTGCAGCGATTTACCGCCCAGGGCAAAGAAGTCGTCATTGGGCGCCAACGGGCCGCAGGCCAGTACCTCGCGCCACACGGCGGCAACCTGCCGCTCCATCTCGGTGAGGATGCTGTCCTGCGCAGCCGCCGGCGCGTCCGGCTCGGCCTGTTGCAGCAGTGCGGCCAATTGCGGGCGGTCGATCTTGCCATTGGCGTTACGCGGCAAGCTGTCCAGCCAGCGATAGACGCCGGGCACGGCGACGGCCGGTAGCTGTTGCAATAGCTGGCTGCGCAGCGCGGCGACCTCGCTAGCCGGCTGCGGTGGCTGCGGATGCATCACCACAAAGGCCACCAGCCGCTTGATGCCACCGGCCAGCGTCTGGCCCAGTACCGCCGCCTCGCTGATGCCGGTACAGCGCAGCAGCGCGCTTTCCACCTCGGCCGGGGCGATGCGCTGGCCGCTCAGTTTGAACTCATCATCGAGCCGGCCCTGGTAGTACAGCTGCCCATCGGCAGCGAGGCGAGCCAGATCACCGGTGCGATAGGCACGCGGGCTACCCGGCAGGCTAGGCAGCGCCACAAAGCGCTGGCGGGTTTCAGCGGCATTGCCGGGGTAGCCGCTGGCCAGCACCGGGCCAAGCACGCATAGCTCGCCGATCTCGCCCAGCGCCACCGGCTGCAATTGCCCATCCACCACCAGCAGGCTGACGCCGGGCAAGGGCCGGCCGATCGGCAGCACTGCCGCCATGCTGGCCGACGCGTGCGGCCCGGCCAGCAGGGCGGTGCTGCAGATCACCGTGGTCTCGGTCGGGCCATAGCTATTGAGCAGCACAAGATCGGGCGGCGCCAGCCGGCGCCATTGCGCCAGCCGCTCGGCCAGCGCCGCTTCGCCGCCGATGATCAAGAGGCGCAGGCTGGCCGGCAGCTGCGGCTCGCCCTGGTCGAGGCAGTGCACCAGCTCATGCCAGAAGGCTGTGGGCAGATCGAGCACGCTGATGCGCAGGCGCGCACATTCGGCGAGAAAACGCGGTAGCGACATCAGCATGGCCTCGCTACGCAGCACCAGACTGGCGCCCTGGCTCAGGCTCAGGAAGATTTCCTCGACACTGGCATCGAAATGCAAGGGGGCGAACTGCAGCACCCGGTCTGCCGGGCCGAAGCGGTAGCGCTGGTTCGCTGCCGCCAGAAAATGATTGAGCGCATTGCGGGCAATCTGCACCCGCTTGGGCCGGCCGCTGGAGCCGGAGGTGTACATCAGATAGGCCGGCGCATCGGCCGGCAGGGCTGCCGGCGCCAACAGCAATTCACCGGAGCAGCGGCATTGCCCTTCAAAGCAAAGCAGCGGCACGCTGCCGGCCAAAGCGGCGTGCGCGGGCTCGGTGATCATCAGCTGCGGCGCCGCATCATTGAGCAGCTCGGCAATGCGGGCGGGCGGCGCGGCCGGGTCGAGCGGCAGATAGGCGGCACCGGCCCACAGTACCGCCAGCAGCGCTGCCACGGTCTGCGGCGCGCGCGGCACCAGGATCGCCACCCCCGCCCCCGGCACGACCCCGTGCCGGCGCAGGCGGCCGGCCAGCTGCTGTACCTGGGCCAGTAGCTCGCCATAGCTGACCACCGTGCCATCGGGCGTCTGCAAGGCAATCTGTTGCGCATGCAAGGCGGCATGCCGGGCAAAAGCGTGTAGCACATCGGGCGCCGGCTCGGCCAGGGGCTCGCCATGCACGATGGCAAGGTCGGCCTTGGGCGGGCGTGCGACGGCAGGCAAGGCCTGGGCCAAAGGCTCCCGCACATCGCGCCATAGCGCATCGAGCGCCGCGAACAGGCTTGGCTGCAAGACGGCCAAGCGTTCGGGCGGATAGGCATCGGGGTGGGCGTGCAGCGCGATGTGCATGCCGCCTGGCCCCGGCAGCAGATTGATCGCCAGGTCTTCCACCGGGCCGGCGGCCAGCGCCAGCGGCTGCGCCGCCAGCTCGCCGAACGCCAGGGTGCGCTCGAACGGCATCAGGTTCACCACCGCGCCAAACAGGCGCTTGTCGCCACCGATGCGGCCCAGATCGCGGCGCAGCTGTTCATGGCGATAGCGCTGGTGCGGCCGGATGGCGCGCAGCTGTGCAAGCAGCTGCTGCACCAGGGCATCGAGGCCGGCGTTCGGGTCGATAAGCAGCGGCAGCGGCACGATATTCATCGCCATGCACGGGCGATTGATCGCCAGCGAGCCAAGCCGGTTCATCACCGGCCAGCCCAGCGTCTGCGCCGCCTCGCCGCTTTGCTGGTACAGCCAGGCGGCGATGGCCGCCACCAGCAGCACCGGCGCATCCACCGCCAGCGCCCTCGCCGCCTGCTGGCAGGCGTGCCAACTCGCCTCGGGCAATTCGCCCGCCAGTCGCGCCACCCGATAGGCCAGCGGGCGCGGCGGCGCCAGCAGGGCCGGCGGCTTGGCCGCTGCCATGGCCTGTAGCCAGAACGCCTGATCGCGCAGCCAGGCGGGCGACTGGCGATACGCCTGCTCCTCGTCGATCAGTGCTTGCATGCCCCAGTCCGGCAGCGCGGCGGCCTGGTCGCGATAGCGCTCGGCCAGCGCCTGGAACAGCAAGGCATAGCCATAGCCATCCAGCGCGATATGGTGGGCTGCCAGCCATAGCCGGTGATGATCTGGCGCCAGCTTGAGCAAGCCGCAGCGATACAGGGGCCCCACGGTCAAATCGGCCGCTTGCTGCAGCTGGCCGTCGATATGAGCTTGGGCGGCTTGCTGCGGCTGCACATGGGTGGACAGATCCAGCAGCGGCAGGCGCCAGTTGTCGGCCAATGGCTGCGGCGTTTGCCAGAGCTGGCCGGCGTCGTCGCTGCCAAACACCATGCGCAAGCTCTCGCAATGATCCAACAACGCGCGCATTGCCCGCTCCAGCCGGGCAAGGTCGAGCGGGCCACGCAGATCAAGCGCCTCGGCGGTCCAGTAGCTCGGGTTGGCCGGGTCCAGCGCCTGGCCGAACCAGATGCCCAGCTGCGCCTGGCTGAGCGGTAATCGCGGCAGGGAAATGGTCAACTCAGCCTCCCCGGCCCTGGCTCAGCAAGGCCCACCAGTGCGCCAGGGTCGGCTGCTCGCCCAGCTGGGCGAAGCTGACACTGGCACCGGCAGCCCGCCAGCGCGTAGCCAGCGTCATCAGGCGCATGGAGTCGAGCCCAAGGTAGAGCAGATTGTCGTCTGGCTGCATCTCGCTCGGGCTGAGCTGCAACAAGCAGGCCACTTCGGCGACTAGCGCTGCCTGACTGGCCGGCAATGATGCGCTGGCAGCTTGGATGGCGGCGATCAAGTCGGCGCTTGCCATTACCATGCCGCAGCGGCCAGCCACATAGTCGAGCGCCATCGCATGCTGCTCGGCCGAAAAATCGGCCAGCGCATTACCGGCAAAAAAGGGCTGGATATCGCGCATAAAGGCGTCGGCCGCCGTCATCAGGCAGCCGATATGGGCATAGACGCCGCAGATGATCAGCTGATCGCGCCCGGCGGCCTGCAGTTGCGCGGCAAAATCGCTGCGGACAAAGGCGCTGTAGCGCCATTTATCCAGCACGGTATCGTGCGCACGCGGCGCCAGGGGCGCGACGATGCCGGCGCGCTCGGGCCGGGCGGTAATGCCACTGCCCCACCAGTCCTGCAGCAGGCCACGCTCGGCCGCGTTTTGTACTGCCGGCTGGGCGGTGTAGTACACCGGGATGCCGGCCGCATCGCAGGCGGCGCGCAGCTGGCCGATATGGGCCAGCAGGCTGGTGATCGGCTCGGCCGCGCCATCGAAAAAGTCGAGGAAGTAATCCTGCATATCGTGGATCAGCAAGGCAGCGCGCTGCGGATGGGGCTGCCAGTCGAGCCTGCGTGCCGGCATGGTCTGCGGCATGGCATAGGGGGCGATTTTCGGGATGGTCATGCGATCTCCTGGGGAGTAAGCGTGGCGCTGCGGGCAGACAGCCGGGCAGCGATGCATTCGCGCAAGGCACGCTTGTCGACCTTGCCGACCGCCGTCTTGGGAAAGGCGTCGACAAACTCGAAACGGTCGGGAATCTTGTAGCCAGCGAGGCCACGCCGGGCGAGAAAGCCGGCCAGCTCCGCCGCGCGCAGGCAGGCGCCGGGGCGGGCAATGACAAAGGCGCAGCTTTTTTCGCCGAGATAGGCGTCGGGCATGGCAACCAGGGCGGCATCGAATAGCTGTGGATGCGCCAGCAAATGGCCTTCCACCTCTTCGGCCGCCACTTTTTCGCCACCGCGATTGATCTGATCCTTGGCCCTGCCTTCCACCTGCAAATGGCCGCTGGGCAAGCGCCGCACCAGATCGCCGGTGCGGTAGAAACCATCGCTGGTAAAGGCACGCGCATTGTGGGCAGCGGCACGGTAATAACCACGGATGGTGTAGGGGCCGCGCGTCAGCAGATGGCCAAGCTCGCCATCGGGCAGATCGACATCGTGATCATCCACTACCCGCACCTCATCGTCGGGCGAGATCGGCCGGCCCTGGCTGCCATACACCAGCTCGGGCGGATCATCATGGCGGGTGTAATTGACCAGGCCCTCGGCCATGCCGAACACCTGTTGCAAGCGGCAGCCAAGCTCGGCCTCGATGCGCCGGGCCACCTCGGCATCAAGGCGCGCGCCGCCCACCTGCAGGCAGCGCAGGCTGCGCAAAGCCTGGGTCTGGCCGCGAGCGCCTTCCAGCCACAGCTTGGCCAGCGGCGGCACCAGGGCGCAATCGCTGACCGATTCGCGCGCGATCAGGCTGAACACCTGATCCGGCAGGGCAGTGCGACTAAGCACCACACAGCCGCCGGCGTGAAATACCCCGAGGCTGCCAGGCGAGCTGAGCACAAAGTTATGCGCCACCGGCAACACGCACAGGTAGACACTGTGTTCGCTCAGGCCGCAGATGTCGGCACTGGCGCGCACGCTGTAGAAGTAGTCGTCGTGGCTGCGCGCAATCAGCTTGGGCAGGCCGGTACTGCCACCCGATAGCTGCAAAAATGCCATTTCGCTGGCGGCCGGCGGCATGGCGGCGACGGTGACTGGCTGGTACAGCGATTCAAACTCGGTGAATTCGCCCGCATCGCCCACTACGATCACCTGGCGCAGGCTGGGCGCCAGCGGCAACACCTCGCGGGCCAGCTGGCGGTAGTCAAAGCCGCCATCGCAATCGGCGATCACATAGGCAGCCGCTTCGGCCTGCTGGCAAAAATGGACGATCTCGGCGCGGCGGTGCGCCGGCAGCGCCAGCACCGGCACCAGTCCGAGCCGGAACATGGCAAACAGGGCGACAAAGAATTCGCCGATATTGGGCAGCTGCAGCACCACCCGTTCGCCGCGCTGCAGGCCTAGTTCCTGCAAGCCAGCGGTCCAGCGCGTGCTGCGCGCATCCAGCTCGGCATAGCTCCAGCGCCGCTCGCCGCAGACGATGGCAGTGCGCTCAGGCCAGCGCCGGGCGCTGTGCTGCAACAGCTGGCCCAGGGTTTCGCCGCGCCAGTAGCCGAGTGCGCGGTAGCGCTCGACAAATTCGGCGGGCCAGCCGGGAATAACATCCGCGAAGCTCATGCCGCCTCCGTATCGACATCCACATCCAGCCCCATCGCCAGCAGCATGGTACGCAGCTTGGCGCTGGTCTCGGCCAGCTCCAGTGCCGGCTCGGAGCCGGCGACAATGCCGGCGCCGGCATATAGCGTGGCGCTGTCCAGACCCAATTCGGCGCAGCGTATGGTGACCGCCCATTCGCCATCACCCTCGGCATCGCACCAACCCACCAGGCCGGTGAAGTAACCGCGATCAAAGCCTTCCACCTCGGCGATGAAATCTTGCGCGGCTTCGGTGGGGTGGCCACACACCGCCGGGGTCGGGTGCAACGCCAGCGCCAGCGCCAGCGAGCTGTGCGCCGGATCGGCCAATTCGCCATGCACCGCACTGGCCAGATGCCACATGGTTGGCGTGGCATGCAGCTCCGGCTCAGCCGGTACCTGTAAAGACCTGCAGAACGGCCGCAGCGCCTCGGCCACCGCATCGACCACCAGGGCGTGTTCGCGCCGATCTTTCGCCGAGCGCAGCAGCGCTGCTGCGCGGCGCTGGTCTTCCTGTGGATCGCTACTCCGGGCGATCGAACCGGCCAGCGGGCGGCTGCTCACCATGCGGCCGCGACGCGCCAGCAATAGCTCGGGGCTGGCACCGAGCAGGCTGCGCCCATCGTCCAGCGCCACCGCAAAGCGATATGCCTGGGTATTGGCCTGGTAGAGCTGGCGCAGCAGCGCCTGCACATCGATACGGGCCTGCAGGGTAAGGCTGCGCGATAGCACCACCTTGTCGAAGCGCCCCTTGGCGATCGCCGCCAATGCACTGGCGACGTTGTCGCGATAACGCTGTGGCGCCGGCGCCATGGCGGTGCGCGACGCAACGGTATTCACCGCAGCAGCAGTGGCTGGAAGCATATCGCCGCGCGCAGTCAGCAGGGTGTGCTCGGGCAGGATCAAGCGTGCCGGCGCATCGGGACGGAACGGTACCGCGCCGATCAAGCGCGGCGCGCGCACGCCGTCACGGCAGGCATCGGCCAGCAAGGACGCCGCAGCAGCAGCCAGACGATTGCTGGCGCAGGCCGGCAGGCTGGCGCGCACGCCCTGCGCCAGCATCGCCTGGCTGGACGAGGCAAAAAAGCTGCTGCCCGCCTGGTACTGGCCAAGCAGATCATCGACGGCCAATGGCGCGGCGAAGCGGTGAATCCGGTCGTTCATCTCGATCCTCCTCGATTTCGGGTATGCCCAGCGCCGCCAGGCCGCCTTGGCACTGGCACCGGCTGGCACGGCGCTCGCATCCTAAGCCGAAATCACATTCAAATGCAAATGAGATTGACTCGCATTTGTATTTTTAGGCATGATGCGATCCAGCAAACGGCCGGGTAGGCGCAAAGCCTGCACTACAGCCATTCACCCACCTTTGAATCGAGAAGTTCTGCCATGTCCAAGCGTCACTCCACCCCACTGAAACCCCTTGCCCTGCTGCTGGCCGTAAGCTTCAGCCCACTGGCGCATGCCGAAGTCGGCGTGCTCGATACCGTCAGCGTCACCGCCCAGCGCGGTAACGACACCAATACCGTGGTGCGTAGCCAGCGCATCGAAGTGGAGCAGGCCAGCAGCCTGCGTGATCTGTTCAAGCAGACGCCGGAGGTGGATGTGGCCGGTGGCCTGGGCGTCAGCCAGAAGCTGTATGTACGCGGCATCGGCGAGCGCATGCTGGCTGTCACCATCGACGGTGCGGCGCAGCCGGAATCGGCCTATCACCACAATGGTCAGGTGATGGTCGAGCCGGAACTATTGAAGCGCGTCGAGATCGAGGCCGGCACCGGTGCCGCCACCGCCGGACCGGGCGCCCTGGCAGGCGCCCTGCGCTTTACCACCAAGCGTGCCGACGATCTGTTGCGAGCGGGCCAGCGCTTTGGCGCGCTACTCAAGGGCGGCTATCAGGGCGCCAGCGAGGGACGCAAATACAGCGCCGCCTTGTATGGCAAGCTGACCGACAGCCTGGGCGTGCTGGCCAGCATCAGCGAATTCGATAGCGATGACTACCGCATAGGCGGCGGCGGGCGTGTCGCCAATAGCGCCAGCGATATCAGCAATCGCTTTATCAAATTCGACGGCCAGCTCGATGGCGGCCACCGCTATGCGCTGGCCTATGAGCGCTATGCCGACGAGGGCCTGCGCAACAAACGAACCAATCTGGCACCGGCGCCATTCAACCCGAGCGAGCGCCAGCGCAGCAATCGCGATTCGACCACTTTCAACTACGACTACGCACCGGGCAGCGCCCTGCTGGCTCTGCATCTGACCGCCTACCAGAACAAGAACGAAGTGCACCTGGCCATGGGCAAGCCTACCGAGGAGACTGCCGGTACGCGCAGCCGTGGTTTCAATATCAGCAATGTGTCACGCCTCGCCGGCCATAAGCTCAGCTATGGCTTTGATTACCGCCGCGACACCGGCTTTGCCAAGGTGCCGAAAACGCCGCTCAATGACGAGACTGCCACGGTGAAGGGCCTCTACCTGCAAGACGATGTCGCGCTGGGCGAGCTGTTTGCGGCTGGCATCGGCGCCCGCTATGACCGCTTCGACTATGTGGATGCCCAGGGCCAGCGTTTCGCCAGCAATGGCGCATCGCCCTCGGCCAGCTTGTCCTTCATGCCGAACGAGCAATGGACCGTGCAGCTGAGCCATGCCCGCGCCCTGCGCGGCGTCGGCATCGTCGAGCCCTTCCTCAAGCAGTTCCAGGACAACGACGCCCATATCGATGCCGAAAAAGCGCGCAATACCGAACTGAGCCTGCAATGGCAAAGCGGCGTGTGGCGCGCCAACCTGGGCGGCTACCAGCAGGACATCGACAACTACATCGGCTACGACGACTACCGCGACAATATGGGCAAGGTACAGGTGCGCGGCTATAGCGCCAGCGCCGGTTACCAGGGCGACCGCCTGGCGGCCAGCCTGGGTGTATCGAGCGCCAAGCCCCGGTTGAATGGCCAGCCGCTCAGCGATGGCGATGCATTGCTGCTCGGTAATAGCACCGGTCGCAGCTGGGTGGCGCAGGTGGACTACGCCCTGCCGGCACTGCAGCTCAAGCTGGGCTGGACCGGCCGGCTGGTGCAAAAGCTGGAAGCCGCTGCCGGCCAGCGCGCCAAGGCCGGCTACGGCGTACACGACATCTATGCCCAGTGGCTGCCTACGGGCAAAGACGACTTCACTGCCACCCTCAGCATCAAGAACCTGTTCGACAAGCTGTACTACGACCAGGCCAGCTTTGGCTATCACCCGCGCTGGGGCAAGCTCGCCGGCTTTGCCGAGCCGGGCCGTGATATCCGCCTGCAATTGGCTTGGCGCATGTAAATCGCGCCTCGCTTGAACGCAAGCTACGAGCAGCCGCCAGGTACAACCAGGCCTGCCAGCTGCTCAGCCTGCCGAATTGCACAACCGGTTTGCGCAGGCCAAGCGGAACGCCGATCGCGCTCCCCCCTCGAGGGCGGGGCCGGGGAGAGGGCGATGGATCTTGCCCCGGTGCTTGCCGACTACGTGGCAAACCCGCTTCGCCCAGCCATTCCCCGAGCCGGGCGGAGCGCAGTTGCCGATTTACCTGTTGCCATGCGAGCCGGGTCGATTTGCAACCGGCTCACACGCAACAGCACGCATCAACCATCCAACACCATCCATGCGAGGGACTGATGAAACGCGATCTGCCAGCAAGTGAACACTGGTCCGCCCACGCCGTAGCCGATGCCATGCCCTCACCCGCCGCCCTGCTGGCCAGCTTGCCGGCCAGCGATGCGGCGCTGCGTACCGTGCAGCAGGGCCGCTCGCATATCCGGCGGATTCTCGCTGGGGCTGACCCGCGGCTGCTGGTCATTGTCGGCCCCTGCTCGATCCACGATCCGGTGGCGGCACTCGACTACGCACAGCGCCTACGCCAGCTGGCCGAAGAATTGCACGAGCGCTTGTATCTGGTGATGCGGGTCTACTTTGAAAAACCACGCACCCGCCTTGGCTGGAAAGGCCTGATCAACGACCCGGGCCTCGATGGCAGCTACCGCATTGCCGAGGGCATGCACAGCGCCCGCCGCCTGTTGCTCGCCATCAACGAGCTGGGCCTGCCGGCTGCCAGCGAAGCGCTCGACCCGCTATCGCCGCCCTATCTGGCCGACTTGATCAGCTGGATGGCAATCGGTGCACGCACCACCGAATCGCAAACCCATCGCGAAATGGCATCCAATCTGCCGATGCCGGTGGGCTTCAAGAATGGCACCGATGGCAGTATCGACATCGCCACCCACGCCATCGAAGCCGCCGCACGCGCCCATGCCTTTCTCGGGCCGGATACCGCCGGCCGCATCAGCATCGTGCGCAGCCCCGGCAATGCGGATGGCCATCTGGTATTGCGCGGCGGTGCCGGCGGCCCCAACTACGATGCAGCCAGCGTCGCCCAAGCCCTGGCCGCACTGCAGGCGGCGCAACTACCGCGGCGCCTGATCATCGATTGCGCCCATGCCAATGCCGGCAAACGGGCAGAGCAACAAGCCCTGGTCCTGGCCGATATCGCCCAGCAACGCCGCGCCGGCAATCGCGCCATTGTCGGCGTCATGCTGGAGAGCTTTGTGCATGGCGGCAATCAGCCGCTGCCGGCCGATACCCGCACGCTGCGTTATGGCGTATCCATTACCGACCCCTGCCTTTCGTGGGAAGCCACCGAAGCCGCTTTGCGCACACTTGACTGCAGACTTCGCTGAACAAGCCATTCCAGTCGCTAGCGCCAGCTACATACCAATCAAGGCGCTGGCCTATCGGCTGACTGCTTCTCTTGCGCCGGAATAACAGGTGGGGTGTTAGCAGCAGCGGTTTAACCGCGCAGCCCGGCAGTTCAGTGTCACCCTTGCCGGTTACCGGCAGACGATCGACGACCTAGCCCAACTCGATTCTTAGCGCTGGCTGGCGTATGCCCGAACCTTGTTCCTACAATGGTGAGTCCATACCGGCCCCTTGCGGCCCAGGGGAAGCGTGCCATGAAAGACCAAGCCAGTCCGCCATTCAACCTGCCGCAAGGCTTGGCTAGCGGCCCACGCGAATTCAAGTTCACCCAGCAGGACTTCGAGCGGGTAAAAAAGCTGATTTACGATTACGCCGGCATTTCGCTCAACGACAGCAAGCACGATATGGTGTATGGCCGCCTGGCCAAGCGGCTGCGAGCGCACAATCTGTCGAACTTCCAGGACTACCTTGCCCTGCTCGACCGTGGCAACGAGGCGGAGTGGGAAGCGTTTATCAACTCGCTTACCACCAACCTCACCTCATTTTTCCGCGAAGGCCATCACTTCCCTATCCTGGCCGACCACTTGCGCGCTCGCAAAACCAAGGCACCACTCAATATCTGGTGCTCGGCCTCCTCAACCGGTGAAGAGCCTTGGTCGCTCGCCATTACTGCCGCCGAAACATTCGACAGCCTGCGCCCGCCGGTAAAAATCATTGCAACTGATCTCGACACCAGCGTATTGAAAATCGCCCAAACGGGTGTCTACGGGCCAGACAAGCTCGACAAGCAATCACCGGCGCAGCTGAGCCGATTTTTCACCAGACGCGCCGACGGACAATACGAGGTCAAAAGCGAGTTGCGTGACATGATGACCTTTCGCCGCCTTAACCTGATCGACCCGGTCTGGTCGATACGCGGCCCCTTCGACGCAATCTTTTGCCGCAATGTGATGATCTACTTCGACCGCGCCACCCAGCACCGCATCCTGCAACGATTTGCCCCACTGATGCAGCCCGACGGGCTCCTATTCGTAGGCCACTCGGAAAACCTTTACCACGCCAGTGAGTTGTTCAAATTGCGCGGGAAGACGGTGTATGAGCGGTTGGGGTGAGTGGCTAAGTGTCGGCGGTGAAATAACTACCCGCCGGTAGTGAAGCTATTATATTTGATCATGAAGACCAATAAAAAAGCGCCATCTAGTGGCGCTTTCTTATTACTGATTGATCAGCTCACGCCACGATACCCGTGACTGATTCAGCACACTACCAGCAGTAAACTTGTACGTTTGCTGTCCGCCCTGCAGGTCAGACGTCTGAAATACGACATTCTTATTGGCCAACTGAATAAGCCGTGGATCAGCGGAAAAGCCAAGCGAGTTAAAAATCGACGCTGTAGCATTACCATTTCCATCTACTAGAAATGAACGACCCAGGCTACCTTTCCGATATCCACGCACATAG
>NZ_JAYRLZ010000096.1:0-14707 GCF_041904975.1 Chitinimonas sp.
GGCAGATGCGCCGGCAAGGGTTGTACCTGCGGCTTGGGCAGAATGCGCGTGGCAGCAAGCCACAGTCCGGGTAATACCGCGATGCCGAAGACCAGGCTGCGCGCCAGTCCAAGCTGATCCAGAAGCAGCGCACTGGACAAATAGGCAAGCCAGGCACACAGCAGCGCCCCCGGCCAGCGCAGCCGGGCGCTGGCAAAACCGAAAGCCAGCATATAGGCGATATTGGCCCACACGCCGGCTGGCGCCGCCTGAGCCACCTCGATGGCATAGGCACTGCCCTGGCTCAGCCACAGCGCCAGCACCACCGGGCCACCCACCAGCGGCAAACCGCCGATCAATCCGGCGATATTCGGCCCCCAGCGACGGCCGGCCAGGCTGGCCAGACCGATCAGCAAGGGCGAAGCAAACAACTTGACGGCCAGCACCAGGCCCATGGCTATTGCCCCCGCATGAACAGCTTGTCCAGGTCCTGCATGGTCAGGCGGAACCAGGTTGGCCGGCCATGATTGCACTGGCCGCTGCGCTCGGTAGCCTCCATTTCGCGCAACAGGGCGTTCATTTCCGGCAGGGTCAGGCTGCGATTGGCGCGCACCGCTCCATGGCAGGCCATGCTGGCCAGCAATTCGTCCCGTTTTTCGGTCAACACACGGGTCGCGCCGACTTCACGCACATCGGCCAGTACGCTGCGCGCCAGCTCGATCGGGTCGGCATCTTGCAATAACAGCGGAATCGCCCGTACTGCCAGCTGGTTCGGCCCCATCACCGCCAGCTCAAAGCCCAGCGCAGTGAGCTTGTCGGCATGCTCTTCCACCGTAGCGACATCGAGCCGGTCGGCCGGAAACGCCAGCGGCAGCAGCAAGGGCTGGCTGGGCATGGCATCGCTGTCGAGCGCGTGTTTGAGTTTCTCGTACACCACCCGCTCATGCGCGGCATGCATATCGACGACGATCAGCCCTTCACGCGCCTGCGCCAGTACATACACGCCATGCAGCTGCGCCAGGGCAAAACCAAGCGGCGGGAAGCCATCGTCAGCCTCGGCGGGCAATCGCGCTGCGTTTGTCGCTTGCGCCGCCATTGCGAAATCAGCGGGCGGCCGCACAGCACGCTCGGCCTCGCGCAGGCCGCCAAACAGGGTGCCGTAAAAGTCCCCTGCTGCTTTGTCCTGCACCGCCAGCGGCATGCGCATCTGTTGGTAGGCGGGTTGATACGGCATGGCGGCTGGCGCAGTTTGCGGCTGACCTTCTGCCGCTTCGGCCAGGGCCGGCGCCTGCGCACCGGCGCGAGTCTGCGCCAGGGTCTTGTGCAGCGCATGAAACAGAAAACGATGTACCGCCTGCGATTCCCGAAACCGCACCTCGGTCTTGGTCGGATGCACATTCACATCCACCAGTTCCGGGTCCAGTTCGACAAACAGCACATACAGCGGTTGCCGGTCCAGATGCAGCACGTCGCGATAGGCCTCGCGCACCGCATGCACCACCACCTTGTCGCGTACAAAGCGGCCATTGACGAACACGAACTGCGCATCGCGGCCGGCGCGCGATACGGTGGGCGAGCCGGCAAAACCCTGCACGCGCAAGGGCCCGGCCTGCTCTTCAATCGCCAGCATGGTGTCGGCGAATTCCTTGCCCAGCAGCGCCAGTGCACGCTCGGCTCGGCTTTCCGGTTTGAGCCGCCATTGCACCTTGCCGTTGTGGGTCAGCGTCAAGGCCAGGTCCGGGCGCGACAGCGCCACCCGCTTGAACACATCTTCGCAATGGGCGTATTCGGTGGCGGCGGTCTTCAGAAATTTGCGGCGCGCCGGCACATTGAAATACAGGTCGCGCACTTCCACCACGGTACCTTGGGCCAGCGATGCCGGCTCAGCGGCATGAATGACGCCATTGTCAGCCTCCACCCGCCAGGCACGATCAGCACCTTGCGCACGGCTGCTCAGCACCAGTTGCGACACCGACGCAATACTGGCGAGACCTTCGCCGCGAAAGCCGAGGGTGCGCACCCGCTGCAGGTCTTCCATCGAGGCAATCTTGCTGGTGGCATGGCGGCTCAGTGCCAGCGCCAGCTGGTCTTGCGCAATGCCCGAGCCGTCGTCCGTCACCCGCAGCAGTTTGCTTCCACCCTCCATGATGTCTACGCTGACAACTGCAGCGCCCGCATCCAGGCTGTTTTCCAGCAATTCTTTCAGCGCAGACGCAGGGCGCTCAACCACTTCCCCGGCGGCAATCTGGTTGACCAAATGGTCGGGCAATAGCTGGATTCGGGACATTAGTGCATCACAAGGCTTATCAGGCCGGCAGTATATCAGTGACCAACACCGCGTCCGGAGAGGGACCATGCCTGCAAACGGGATCGGCTTTTGCGTGATTGACGATGACAGCGTGCTGCGCTCGCTGATCGTCGGCATCCTGCGTGATGAAGGCATGAATCAACTGGCCAGCGAATCCAGCGGCGAAAGCGGCCTGAAGGAATGCATCGACAAGAAGCCCGACCTGGTGATACTCGATATCAACCTGCCGGGCACCAGCGGTCTCGATGTATTGGCCAGCCTGAAAAAGCTGGAAAAACCGCCGCTGGTGATCATGATCACCAGCGAAGCCACCGCCGAGCGGGTATCTGCAGCGCTCAAGCTCGGCTCCAACGGCTTTGTGGTGAAGCCCTTTACCTCAGCCAAGCTGCTGACTGCAGTGAAGCTGGCCCTGAAGGAAAAACTGGCCAGCTGAGCTAAAAACCCCGTCGTCAATCCTGTGCCCAGGCAATGGCGTTGCGGCACCAAAGCAAAACGGCCCTTGCGGGCCGTTTGTGTGCGATCAGGCAGTGCGACGCATACCCCATAGGGCGCGCGTTGCAACCAGAACGCAGATGGTTGCCAGTGCTACGACTTTCTTTGGCTTCACAGTCTCAACTCCGTTTTATTGTGGGTACCACGAGCTACTGCACTTGCACCTACGCCAGCTTGTTGCGCGCCAGCGGCGGATTCTTCGATAAATAGTGCTTGATGCCATTGAGCAGCGCCTCGGCCATCTTGTCCTGATAGCGCTCGTCGCTCAAGCGTTTTTCCTCTTCCGGATTCGAGATGAATGCGGTTTCCACCAGGATGGACGGAATATCCGGCGCTTTCAGCACCGCAAACGAGGCCTGCTCCACCGCACCGCGATGCAGGCGGTTAACCTCGCCGACCGAGCCGAGCATGGCGCGGGCGAACTTGAGGCTGTCGTTGATGGTGGCGGTCTGGGTCAGATCGAACAGGGTACGTGCCAGCGACGGGTCTTTGACATCCAGCCGCACGCCGCCTATCAGGTCGGAATCATTCTGGGTCTGCGCCAGCCACTTGGCCGCGGTACTGGTGGCGCCGCCTTCGCTGAGCGCAAACACCGAGGAGCCGCGTGCATCGGGCTTCACGAAAGCATCGGCATGAATCGACATGAACAGATCGGCATTGACCTTGCGCGCCTTGATCACCCGCTGGCCCAGCGGCACGAAGTAATCGTCGTCACGCGTCAGCACCGCCCGCATATTGGGCTGCGCATCGATCAGATCCTTGAGCTTCTTGCCGATGGCCAACGTCACGGTTTTCTCATAAGTACCGGCCTTGCCGACCGCGCCCGGATCCTCGCCACCATGGCCGGGGTCGATCATCACCGTCACCAGACGCGCCACATCGAGCTTGTCGCGATTGACTGCCTCGCCATCTTTCTTGGCAGGCTTGTCCGCCTTGGCCGGCTTGTCGTCAAGCAAGCCCAGCAGAGGGTCCTCCGGTTTGGCCGGGTAAAGGTCGATCACCAGCCGGTGCTGGTATTCGCCGAATGGCTCAAGGGTGAATACCTGCGGCTTCACCTCGGCCTTGAGGTCAAGCACCACCCGCACCGTGCCCGGCTTGTAGCGGCCGGCGCGCAGGGCCTTCACATAGGGGTCTTCGCTGCCAATGCGCTGGGCGATTTCCGATAACTCGCGTCCCCAGTCGGCCCCTTCCAAGTCCACCACCAGGCGATCCGGGTCCGGCACCATGAACTGGTTGAATTTGAGCGGAACGGTCGATTCCAGGGTAATGCGGGTATAGGCCTTGGCCGGCCACACCCGTACCGCCACCACATTATTGCCGGCCAGCGCGCGCGGCGCGGCGCCGATCAGGAGTGTGGCAATGGCGCCACGCAGCATCAGGCGGCGGGCGGGGTCGTATCGAAATCGTTCAGGCAGGCGAGACATAGTGCTCCAGTTGCCGTTCCGGCGGTCAGCGAGAAACGTCGGCCTTCGAGATGGTCTTGCAAGGAAATCGTCCAATCCGGCTCGGGCAATAAGCCCTCGGCCTTGTCGGGCCATTCCACCAGGCAGACGCTAGCGGGATTGAACATCTCCCTGAAACCAGCATCTTCCCACTCGAGCGGATCGGCAAACCGATATAAATCAAAGTGATGCAAGTATAAGTTAGAAATTACATAAGGTTCAACCAGGGTATAGGTCGGGCTTTTTACCCGGCCGGTAAAGCCCAGGCCGCGCAATATGCCACGAGTCAGGGTGGTTTTGCCGGCGCCGAGGTCGCCCAGCAGAAAAATCGTCATGCCGCCGCGCAAGGCACCGGCCAGCATCTCGCCCAGCGCCAGGGTGGCTGCCTCATCGGCCAGGTAAGCGGTCAGGGTATGATCTTGGCTATGCATAAGAGCGAAACTTCCGGAGAACACGATTGGGCCGCGCTGGCCGCCGATATCAAGCGCTGGGCGAGCGAGCTGGGCTTTGATGCGGCGATGATAGGCGATGCCGAGCTTGGGCCGCAGGCGCAGCGCAATCTCGACGCCTGGCTGGCGGCCGGCCAGCACGGCGAGATGGATTATATGGCGGCGCACGGCACAAAGCGTGCCCGACCTGCCGAGCTGGTCCCCGGCACCCGGCGCATTATCTCGGTAAGGATGAACTACCGCCCGCCAGCCGCCAAGGATAGCGAGGCGGTATTAAACGATGGCAGCGCCGCGTTTATCTCTCGCTATGCCCTCGGCCGCGACTACCACAAGGTGCTGCGCAACCGCCTGCAAAGCCTGGCCGAGCGCATTGCCAGACAGGTCGGGCCATTCGGCTATCGGGCCTTTGTCGATTCGGCTCCGGTGATGGAAGTGGAAGCCGCCACCCGCGCCGGCCTGGGCTGGCGTGGCAAACACACACTGCTGCTGAGCCGCGAGCATGGCTCGCTGTTTTTTCTGGGTGAATTGTTTACCGACCTGCCACTGCCGATCGACCCGCCCTTGCCGCAGGAACACTGTGGCCGCTGCAGCCGCTGTATCGAGGTCTGTCCCACCCGTGCCATCGTCGCCCCCTATCAGGTGGATGCACGGCGCTGCATTTCTTACCTGACCATCGAGCTCAAAGGCGCCATTCCGCTGCAATTGCGGCCACTGATCGGCAACCGCGTATACGGCTGCGACGATTGCCAGCTGTTCTGCCCTTGGAACCGTTTTGCGGTGGATAGTCGCGAAGCCGATTTCACCGTGCGCAATGGCCTCGACGATATATCGCTGGTCGAATTGTTTGCATGGGATCAGGCCACCTTCGAGCGCCGCATGGCCGGCAGCGCCATCTATCGCATCGGCTATGAGCGCTGGCTGCGCAATATCGCGGTGGGCCTTGGCAATGCACCAAGCAGCCCGGCCATCCTTGCCGCCCTGCAAGCACGACTGGACGACCCGTCCGAGCTGGTGCGCGAGCACACCAGCTGGGCATGGGCTATCCATCAAGGCCGCAGCGCTGCACAAATACCGGCGCAAGCGAAACAAACATCACAACCGGGCGCGCCGGCATGACGTAGAATCGCGCCTTTGCCGCCCCACCCCGCACCATGCCCTCCTCGCTTGCCTCCCGTCCGATTGGCGTATTCGATTCCGGAATCGGTGGTCTCACCGTTACCCGCGCCTTGATGGAGCGCCTGCCGTTTGAAGATATCGTCTATTTTGGCGACACCGCGCGGGTGCCCTATGGGGTGAAGTCGATCGCCACCATCGAGCAATTCGGCCAGCAGATCGTCGATTTCATGCTGCAGCAGGAAGTGAAACTACTGGTGATCGCCTGCAACACCATCGCCGCGGTTGCCGCCAACAAGCTGCGCGAACGGGTCAGCGTACCGGTGCTCGACGTCATCGGCGCCGGCGCCGCCAATGCAGTGGCCGCCAGCCGTAATGGCGCCATCGGCGTCATTGCCACCCCGACGACGGTCAATTCCAATGCCTATGCGCGCGGTGTGCATGCACTGCGTGCCGATGCGCGCGTGTTCTCGCAAGCCTGCCCTTTGCTGGTGCCACTGGTGGAGGAAGGCTGGCTGGATCATCCGGTCACCCGCATGACCGTGCAGGAATACCTGAAACCAGTACTGGCAGAGGGCATCGATACCCTGATTCTCGGCTGCACCCACTACCCGCTACTCAAGCCCCTGCTGGCACAGGAAGTGGGCAATGCCATCAAGCTGGTCGATTCCGCCGTCAGCGTGGCCGAACAGGTGGCAGCAACCTTGGCCGATCTTGAACTTGCCACACCCAGCCGGGACGAAGCGGACTATCGCTACTATGTGACCGATATTCCGCTACGCTTTCAGACAACCGGCGAGCGTTTCCTCGGGCGCAGCCTGCGCCACCTGGAAATGGTGCATCTGTAGTGCCACACTCGCCCAGAGCCTCAGCTTTTTACCTGCCTCATTTAAGCGCCGCATGAACCTACTGCCCCGCCTTACCGCCTGCCTGTCGCTGCTCTGTCTGTTTGCCTGCTCCAGCACGCCACCGGCACCGCCGGTTGCGCCGGCGCCACCCGCTGCACCAGCGCCGCAGCCAGAACCGATACCGGAACCGGTGGTGGTGATCGAGAAGCCGGTCGTGGTCGAGCCGGCCAAACCCGCCGAAGTGCACAAACCGCGCCCGGTGCCGAATATCGTCGGCACCTGGGAAGGTGAGTGGGAAGTCGATGAATATGGCTTTACCGGCCGCGCGGTCTTGGTGATCGACAAGGTCGATGGCAAGACCGTATCAGGCAAGTCGCTGATGTACGACACGCCCTATGGCAACCTGAACGAGACGTTTGTTGCCGCCACCTTCGAAGGCAACAAGTTATCGGTGAAGCATCGCAAGAATGTGTCCTACATCCTGACGCTCACCGACCGCGCCAGCCGGCTGGCCGGGCCATTCAGCTATTCAGCAGCACTCGGCACCATTACCGGCAAGATTGCCGTCGCGCGCAAGTAATGCCGTCGGCATCGGCCATTGGCCTGCCGTGGTAGAATCGCGCGTTTTTTTCAAGCAGCCCAGGTACCTTCACCATGACGCTTTCCACCCTGACCGCCCTGTCGCCACTCGACGGCCGTTACCACACCCAGGTCGATGCCCTGCGCGACTGCTTCAGCGAATACGCCCTGATCAAGCAGCGGGTGCGCGTCGAAGTGGAATGGCTCAAAGCCCTGGCGGCCGAGCCGGCCATTACTGAAGTACCTGCGTTTTCGGCTGCTACCGTTGCCGAGCTCGATGAAGTGGTGGCCCATTTCTCGGTCGCCCATGCCGACGAGGTCAAGGCCATCGAAAGCCGCACCAACCACGATGTAAAGGCGGTCGAGTACTGGCTGAAAGAGCGCCTGTCCGGCAACCCGGAAATCGGCCCGGTGACCGAATTCCTGCACTTTGCCTGCACCTCGGAAGACATCAATAACCTTTCGCATGCGCTGATGCTTAAAGCCGGCCGCGAACAGGCGATGCTGCCCAAGCTGGCCGAGATCGTCAGCCGTCTGAAAGCCTTGGCCCATGAACTGGCCGACAAGCCGATGATGTCGCGCACTCACGGCCAGCCAGCGACGCCGACCACCATGGGCAAGGAGATGGCGAATATCGCCTACCGCCTGGAGCGGCAGATCGAGCGCATTGCCAAGGTCGAGCTGATGGGCAAGATCAATGGCGCCGTGGGCAACTACAACGCCCACCTGAGCGCCTACCCCGATGTTGATTGGCCGGCATTTGCGCAACGCTTTGTCGAATCGCTCGGCATCAGCTTCAACCCCTATACCATCCAGATCGAGCCGCATGACTATATGAGCGAGCTGTACGACAACCTCGCCCGCGCCAATACCATCCTGATCGATATGAACCGCGATATCTGGGGCTATATCTCGCTGGGCTTTTTCAAGCAGAAGGTCAAGGCTGGCGAAGTGGGCAGCTCGACCATGCCGCACAAGGTCAATCCGATCGACTTCGAAAACTCCGAAGGCAATCTCGGCCTCGCCAATGCACTGCTCACCCATCTGAGCCAGAAGCTGCCGATCTCGCGCTGGCAGCGCGACCTGACCGACTCCACCGTGCTGCGCAATATGGGCGTGGCGCTCGGTTACTCGCTGCTCGGCTATGCATCGGCCATCAAGGGTCTGAACAAGCTGGAAGCCAATCCGCAAGCCATGCTCGATGATCTCGATGCCAACTGGGAAGTGCTGGCCGAGCCGATCCAGACAGTGATGCGCCGCTACTCGGTGCCGAACGCCTATGAGCAGCTGAAAGACCTGACCCGTGGCAAGGGCGGCATCAACCGCGACACCCTGCATAGTTTCATCCGCTCGCTGGCGATTCCTGATGCTGAAAAAACCCGCCTGCTGGAAATGACCCCAGCCAGCTATCTGGGCCGCGCCATCGAATTGGCGCGGGCGATTTAATCCATTTCAACCATTGGCAGCGACCGGTATACAGCATCCACCAGCTGCCAATGGCTAAACCACCTGCCTGACAACAACCACACCGAGTTTCCTGTGAAAAAACTACCGATAGTCATTCTCGCCGCACTCGGTGTGGCGGGCCTCTCCTACACCGGCGCCAGCTGGTATGCCGGCAAGCAGGCCGAAATCACCCTGGCCAAGCAACACAAGCTGTTGGCCGACCTGCCCTACTTCGTGGTCAAGTCGCACGACTACCAGCGCGGCATTTTCAGCTCGCATGAGCGCACCACCATTGCGCTGAATCCGACCCTGACCCAGCCCTATATGGAAGTGCTGTCTCTGGCAGGCAAGGAAATGCCCAATCTGCAGCTGACCTATGAGCAGACCATCTCCCACGGCCCCTTCCCGCTGCTGTCCAAGGGTGGTTTCTCCTTGCTCAAAGCCCATGTGGTCACCGATGTGCAGTTCAGCGCCGACACGCAAAAATGGCTGACCAAGGTATTCGGCGAGCAAAAACCGCTGCAGATCGAGAACCGCATCCAGTTCAACGACGACGGCGTATTTGCGGTGAAGATTCCGAGCTTCACTTATGAAGAAACCCTGGCCAAGGTGAAATCGGTGTGGCAGGGCCTCGATGTCAGCCTGGCCTATGGCGGCGACTTCAACCGTGTCGATATCAATGCCCTTGCGCCCGGCCTGAAGTTCGAAGCCGGCCCCAAGGGCTCGCTGGAAATCAAGGAATTGCGCTTCGAGTCGCACAACCAGCGCGGCAAAGCCGGCCTGATGCTCGGCGATGGCAAGCTGACCCTGGCATCGGCCAGCCTGCAGCGCAAGGAAGTGGCCGAAGGCGAAGAGCCGCTCGATGTGAAGCTCGATGGCGTGGCCTACCAGGTCAAGACCTCGGAGACGGGCGACTTCATCAACTCCAGCGGCGATATCAGCATGAAGACGCTGGCGATCAGCGGCAAGAGCTATGGCCCTGCCAAGCTGTCGGTCGCGGCCAACCATCTGCACGGCCCGACCCTGTTCAAGCTGTCGCAAGCGGTGACCAAGATCCAGCGCGAACCGGGCAACCCGACCGAGCAGGCCAACAAGATGCTCGACACCTTCCGCAAGGATGGTCTGCCACTGCTGCGCAACGATCCGGCACTGTCGATCAAGGAATTGTCGGTCAAGCTGCCGGAAGGCGAGGTGGTACTGCATGCCGATCTGGCCTTGAAGGGCTTCAAGGATGAAGACCTGAACCAGCCCTTGAAGCTGCTGGAGCGCCTGCAAGCCCATGCCGACCTGAAGGTGCCCAAGCAGGTGATCGAAACCTTCGCCCTGTGGAAAGCGCGCGGCATGATCGCCACCGATACCGCCGAAGGCGAGCATCCTGATCCGGCCGAGCTCGATAATCTGGCGCGCAATCTGATGGAAAGCCAGATCAGCAAGCTGACCGAGCAAAAGCTGATCAAGGTGGAAGGAGATGTACTGTCGAGCAGCGCCGACTGGAAGCAAGGTCAGCTCAGCATCAACAACAATCCGGTGCCGATGCCGTGGCAGGCTGGCCAGCCACCGAAGTGAGTTAGACTTTCGCCATACAAAACGCCCGGCAAAACCGGGCGTTTTGTTTTGTGACAGGCATCATGCTGAACGCATCAAGCCAGCGCGCACCTGCCTACCGAAACTCGCACAAGTACGCGCTATCCACCGCCACCCGTAGCTGGAACTTGCTATTGCCGGCCACATTGAACTGGCTGCCGGCTTCAAACGTTTGCCAGTGCTCATGGCCCGGCAGCTTGACGGTCAGGGCGCCTGCCACCACCGTCATCACCTCCGGCGCGGCGGTGCCGAATTCATATTCGCCCGGCGCCATCACGCCGACCGTCGCCGCGCCCTGGCCCATGGCAAAACCCAGCGACTTCACCTTACCGTCGAAATACTCGTTTACCTTGATCATCACAGCCATCCTTGTTTGAAAAATCGCTCGACGCGACCGGCGCACCAGTCGCGCTTCCAATCAGTCTTGCGCCAGCGCGCGGCGTAGCAAGCCATAGCGCACCGCGCCCGCCTTGCCTTCGCGCAGTACTTCCCAGCCTGCCAGTTCGGGCCAGCTGGCGCCTTCGATATATACCCGCGCTGTTGCAGAGAGATGCGGTGCCAGCATCGCCAGCGACTTGCCCAGCAAATCAGAAGCGAACGGGGGGTCAAGCAAGACCAGATCGAAGGGCGTCTGGTTGCGCGCGAGCCAAGCCAGGGCATCGGCTGCCACGATGTCGACCGCCGCAGCCTTGAGCAGCTCCTTGTTGCTGCGCAAGGCCGCCAGTGCCGTGCGCGATTGCTCGACCATCACTACCCGTCGCGCTCCGCGCGATGCCGCCTCGAAACCGAGGCCGCCAGCCCCGGCAAACAAATCAAGGCAGATCTGGCCATGCAGCTCCTGGCCCAGCCAATTGAACAGGGTCTCACGCACCCGGTCCGGCGTTGGGCGCAGGCCGTCGCCGTCGGGAAAGCTGAGGGTACGGCGGCGGTATTCACCGCCAATGATGCGTAGCTGGTTGCGGCCGGCGCCGGCCTTGGCGGATTTTTGCGGGGACGAAGTCATGCGAAGAGTTTGGGACAAGCGGGTGGAAACGCTAGAATCCTACCCCAACTAGGGCACCGCCCGGATTCTCACGAAATATCAATACGATGTCCGATACGCAAAACCCGCAAAACAGCGAAAGCGGCTGGGGTAAAAAACTCTGGAAAGCACTGAATACCGACCTGGGCGAGCTGGTTGGTGGCGACAAACCCGCCGCGCCGGCACCCGCCCCCCAAGCCGCCCCGCCTGCAGAAGCGGCATCGACAGTCAGCAGCGCAGCGACAACCGCCCCCACCGAAGCAGCAACAGCCGCCGCGCCAGCACCGGCATCGCCACCACTGGCCGCCCCTGCAGCTGCCCCGGCCGCCGAAGAAAAATCGTTCTGGCAAAAAACCGTCGAAGTGCTCAATACCGATGTCACGGTATTGGCCAAGGATGTCGCCCAAGCCTCGAAAGAAGTCTGGCAGTACAAGCTCAAGGCGGGTCTGGCCAAAACCCGCGACAAATTCGGCAAGGAGCTGGCCGCGCTGTTTGGCGGCGGCCAGATCGACGAAGACCTGTATGAAGAGCTGGAAACCATTCTGCTCACCGCCGATATGGGCGTGGATGCGACCGTGCATCTGCTCAAGGATGTACGCAACCGGGTGAGCCTGGCTGGCCTCAAGGATGCCAGCGAGTTGAAAGGCGCACTGAAAGGCGCCTTGCAGGATCTGATCCAGCCACTGGAGCAGCCCCTGGTGGTAGAAGGCCACAAGCCCTTCATCATCATGGTGGCCGGCGTCAACGGTGCCGGCAAAACCACCAGCATCGGCAAGCTGGCCAAGTACTACCAAAGCCAGGGCAAGAGCGTATTGCTGGCCGCCGGCGACACCTTCCGCGCTGCCGCCCGCGAACAGCTGATGGCCTGGGGCGAGCGCAACAATGTGACGGTGATCGCCCAGGACGGCGGCGATTCGGCAGCAGTGTGCTTTGATGCGATCAATGCCGCCAAGGCACGCGGTATCGACATCGTGCTAGCCGACACCGCCGGCCGCCTGCCGACGCAGTTGCATCTGATGGACGAAATCGCCAAGGTAAAACGGGTGATCGCCAAGGCCGACCCGAGTGGCCCGCATGAAGTCCTGCTGGTGCTCGACGCCAATACCGGCCAGAACGCCCTGATGCAGGCCAAGGCCTTTGACGATGCGCTGGGCCTCACCGGCCTGGTGCTGACCAAGCTCGACGGCACCGCCAAAGGCGGGGTGATTGCCGGCATCGCCAAGCAGAAAGCCATTCCGCTGCGCTTCATTGGTGTCGGCGAAGGCATCGATGATTTGCGGCCATTCGAGGCACGTGACTATATTGATGCCTTGATCGAATAGGCGCCAGGACAGAGCGATGCGACCCGCAACCTACCTCGATGCAATGAAGCAACATCAAGGCCGCTGGATAGACAAGTGGTCGCATTATCCGAAAATCTACGAGCGACATCTGGCTGGCTATCGCGACAAGCCAGTGCGAGTGCTGGAAATCGGCGTCTTCCATGGCGGCTCGCTGGAGGTGCTGGCAAGGTATCTCGGGCCGCAAGCCAGTCTGGTAGGCTTTGATATCGACCCGCGCTGCAAGGCATTCGAGACCGAGCAGATTGCCATCGAGATCGGCGACCAGGGCAATGCCGAACGGTTGCGCGAGGTGCTGGATCTACATGGTCCGTTCGACATCATCATCGACGACGGCTCGCACTTCAGTGCCCATATGATCCTGACCCATCAGCTTGGTTGGCCGCATCTGCGCGACGGCGGCGTGTTCATGGTTGAAGACACCCACAGCTGCTACCGCCACGCCTTTGGCGGCGGCTGGCGTGCGCCGCAAAGCTTTATCGAATACAGCAAGCTGCTGGTCGACGACCTGCATGGCCTTTGGCAAGCCGATCCGCTCCTTTCTACACGGCCGCGCTACACCTTGGAATTGGGTAGTCTGCATTTTTACGACTCCATCGTGGTGATGGAAAAAGAGCTGCGTAGCTCTGATCCATTGCGCTTTCGCGCCAGCGCAGGCTTTCCCTCCTACCCGATACCCCAGCCACACGAGCAGGAAGAAGCCAGGCGTAACCTCCATCGTCTGTAACAGGTCAGCATGCCGGCACCAATAGCAGCCGAAGTCGGATGCGAGCACCGGCAAAACGCTTCAGCAACAAGTCGTATCGATCAGTCACGACCGTTGCGCTTGGCGGCCACTTGCTCAAGCTGAGTCAAGGGCGCAGTGAATACCGCAGCCAGGGGCTGTTGGGATTGCAGATCGGCGCGTGCCAGCGCCTGTTGCGCAAGCGCCTCGCTGTGTTTTCCCTGTTGCGCCAGCACCAGCGCGAGATAGCTGCGTATCTGTCCCGGCCAGATGCCGTGCGCCACCCCGGTCTGCACGCGATGGGCCAGTGCTTTTTCCAGGGCTTGGCGCGCCGCCGGCAAGTCCGCCATGGCCAGCAGCGCACGCCCCTCGCCCAGATGCACCAGGGCGAGCCGCTCGTGCTCCGATGAGCCATTGGGTGTTTGTGCCAGCAAGGCAATCAGCTGCCGGTACAGCAGCAAGGCGGCAGCGGGCTTTCCCTCGACCATGCGCAAATCCCCTTCCAGCTGCAGCAGGCTCAGCTGGCGCGACGGCCCCTGCCCCGCTGCCTGCGGCACTGCGGCCGCGCTGGCCAAGGCAACGGCTGCACGCTCCGGCCTGCCCTCCATATTGGCGATATCCACCGCCATGATCGGCACATAGACACCGACCCCGCTACGCGCCGCACCCAGGCTCTGGAACACGGCCGCAGCCCTGGCATGACTTTGCCAGGCCTCGTTGAAGCGCCCACGCAAAGCCAGGGTATGGGCGTGCGCCAGCAGCGCCATGCCGCGATCCTGGCTGGGCTTATCGCCATCGGCCGCCATGACGACCGGTTTGGTCATGCGCTCGGCCTCGGCCAGATCGCCGCGATCGTTGTAGATTTCGCCAAGCTTGGCCCGAACGAAATCGCTTACCAGATCATCGGCATGATCGGCCGGTACCGGCTGATTCAACAAGGACTGCAGCATGGCCAGCCCGGCATCCGGCTCACCGCGCAGGCACAGCAGCAAGCCAAGCCGCGACTTGACCTGGCGTGTTTCGTAATGGTTTTCGCCCAGGCTCTTTTCATAGATCGCCAGCACATTGCGAAAGCTGGCCTTGGCTTCGGCAACCTTATCCTGCGCCACCTGCAAACGGGCGATCCAGTAGCGGTTCACCGCCGCCTGATAACTCTGGCCACCGAACTCCTTGGCCCCAAGGGTCTCGGCACGCTGGAATGCCGCAATTGCCTCGTCCCAGCGATTGTCTGCCGCCAGGATGCGTCCCATCGCATTGTGGGCCTGGCGCTGTATGCCACTGGCGGGTGCCGGTGTTTGACGCGCGAACAAGGCGATCGCCTCTTCGATGCTGCCCAGGGCATCAGCCCGGTGCCTGGAGTTCAGCTGCAGCAGCGCCCGCTG
>NZ_JAYRLZ010000097.1:0-14588 GCF_041904975.1 Chitinimonas sp.
TGCGTACTGCCCGCTCCTGGTCTTCGGCGTCGCTGACCAGCTCTTTCAGCGACAGCGGCTTTTCAAAGCGCACCAGGGTTTGCCGGCCGTGCACCAGGATGGTGAACAGCTGGCGCAGGCCGCCGCGTGGCGCCCAGCTTTCGGAAAACAGCAGCTTCCAGATCGAGCTTTCCTTATCGCTACGATCAGGCGTGCGACCCCACAAAATGGTCACCGGCACCAGCTGCGCGTCGAAGTCGGGCCGGCCTCGCACTGCCTGCACCATGCGTTCCATGCGCGGTGAGTTGCCGGCGGTGGCCGAGCGGCCGAACCAGCGCTCGGCACGGGTGGTGAAGAAAAAGGCGCGATCCTCGCGCACACCCTCGGCGCTCAGCCCTTCAAGCGGCGAGGGCAGGCCGGCGGCCAGCACTTCGCGTTCCAGCACCAGGATATTGCTGAGCAGGCGGCGTTGCAGCACATAGCAAACCGGCCGTGCCGGGTCGATGCCCAGCGCCTGCGGCGATTCAGACAGCAATTGGCTGCGCACGGCAGTAAACAGCAGCTTGCGCGCCAGCAATAAAAAAGGCCTTTCCAGGCCAAGATATTTGAGCATTGCCATAGTCGATGCAAGAAACAGGCGGCGATTATAAACGCCAACCGGCCAAGCGCATGCTTGAGCGGCTGGGCGGCGCGGCTTCAACAGGGGTGAAAAGCCGCTTGCGGCACATTCCCCAGAACAAGCAGGGTAGCTTGAAAACCTGATTTATTCTGCGCTTGCGTACAAGAAATGCTTGCGCGGAATCACCCGTGCGCAGAGGCGGTAGCGCTCCCCCTCGGCTACTTGGCCGGCGTACCGGCTCCCCGTCGGGCGCCACCACTGCAAAATCCTGACCGGAAAGCAAAGCCTGTAGACACAGAGAGCAGGGAGGGCACAGAGCGCACAGAGAAAGACAAATCCAGCCCGGTTTTCTCTGTGTGCTCAGTGGTCTCGATGCACGCTGTGTCTACAGGTTTTCTGGTGGCAGCTTGGTTCGCTCCACGCTACCTTACAAGCCCAGCCGTTGCCAGATGGTGCTGGGCGCACCCGCCGCATTCAGGGTGTAAAAATGCAGGCCTGGTGCGCCGCCGTCGAGCAGGCGCCGGCACAGATCGGTGACGACATCGAGGCCAAGTGCCTTGATCGAGGCTACATCGTCGCCATAGCTCTGCAGCTTGAGACGCAGCCAGCGCGGGATCTCAGTGCCGCATGCATCGGAAAAACGCGCCAGCTGGCTGAACTGGTTGATCGGCATGATGCCCGGCACCACCGGAATATCCACACCGCGTGCGCGTACTTCATCGACAAAGGCGAAGTAAGCATCGGCATTGAAAAAATACTGGGTAATGGCCGAGTTGGCGCCAGCCTTGGCCTTGCGCACGAAATTGCCCAGATCGTCGTGGGCGGTGCGGGCCTGCGGGTGGTATTCCGGATAGGCGGCAATTTCGATATGGAACCAGTCGCCATGCTCGGCGCGGATGAATTCCACCAGCTCATTGGCATAGCGGAACTCGCCTACCTCGACCATGCCGCTGGGAATATCGCCGCGCAGGGCGACAATGCGGCGGATACCGGCATCGCGATATAGCTGCAGCAAGCTGCCAACATTGGCGCGGGTCGAGCCGATACAGCTCAAATGCGGTGCCGCCTGCAGCCCTTCGGACTGGATTTCCAGCACGGTATCGATGGTGCCTTGCTGGGTAGTGCCGCCAGCGCCGAAGGTCACTGAAAAGAATTCCGGCTTCAACTGCGCCAACTGGCGCCGCGTATTGCGCAGTTTTTCAATGCCTTCGGCAGTTTTGGGCGGGAAGAATTCGAAGCTGAACGATGGACTGGTCACGGCGTGGCTCTAGGTAGATACATTGACATGAATGCTAGCACTCAAAGATGCGTGTCTAAATGAATTCGACGCATGTCGATATGCGTATTGGCGGGGGGAGGCCATGCATCTACCACCCAAGCGCAGGGTGGTGCTTGCCTGGTCTGACCAAGCCAGTTCGCCTGGATCGGCAGCCAGAAAGGGGGGGCTACGAGAGGACGGGCCGCATTGTTCGCGACTTGGTGTTTCAGCAATGATGTGGCGCAGGGAGCCAATGGCCGGTGTGCGCCAGAGCCATGGCGCATCGCAATGCCGCGGTCACGCAATTTACGGCCCGATGGTGGCGTGGATCAGGCAAGAAATTAGGCCCGGTGATCATCCGGGCCTTGTGTGTGGTGGACCGAAGGAGGATCGAACTCCCGACCTCTGCATTGCGAACGCAGCGCTCTCCCAGCTGAGCTATCGGCCCGAAAACCTCGCAAATTCTAGCTTGCTCGCCTTTGCGGCGACAAGCTGGCCGGTGAATCTGGCAGAATCGGGTATCCCCTTGTATCCGGAGTGCTTTTCGATGGATGTCGCAGCCTATATGACCGGGCTTGGCCGTGCTACCCGGGCGGCTTCACGCGCGCTGGCGCGTGCTGATACCAATGCCAAGAATCGGGCCTTGCTGGCCATGGCGGCAGCCATCGAGCGCGATGCCGATCTGTTGCTGGCGGCCAACGCCGCCGATATGGAAGCGGCGCGTGCGGCTGGCCTGGAGGCGGCCTTGCTCGACAGGCTGGCCTTGACTGCCAAGGGCGTTGCCAGCATGGCGGAAGGGCTGCGCCAGATTGCGGCCTTGCCTGATCCGATTGGCGAGATGAGCGACTTTGCCTATCGGCCGTCCGGCATCCAGATCGGCAAGATGCGGGTACCGCTCGGAGTGATCGGCATCATCTATGAGGCTCGCCCCAATGTGACGGCCGATGCAGCGGGCCTGTGCCTGAAGTCGGGCAATGCAGCCATCCTGCGTGGCGGCTCCGAGGCGGCACGGTGCAATCAGGCGATTGCTGCCTGCGTGCGCGAGGGTTTGCGCTTGGCCGACCTGCCGGAAAGTGCCATCCAGGTGGTGGAAACCACCGATCGCGCGGCCGTGGGGGCCCTGATCACCATGACCGAGTTCGTGGATGTGATCGTGCCGCGTGGCGGCAAGGGCCTGATCGAGCGGGTGAGCCGCGAAGCGCGGGTGCCGGTGATCAAGCATCTCGATGGCGTGTGCCATGTCTATATCGATAGCGATGCTGATATCGAAAAAGCCATTCCGATAGCCGACAACGCCAAAACTCATCGCTATGGTACCTGCAACACCATGGAGACCTTGCTGCTGGCCGAGTCTGTCGCCGCAGAGGTGCTGCCGCGACTGGGCCGCATTTATGCCGACAAGGGGGTGGAGCTGCGCGCGTGCCCAAGCGGCAAGGCGCTGCTTGAGGCGGCCGGCCTTGCCGACATCAAGCTGGCGGTCGAGGCCGACTGGTCGGCGGAATATCTGGCGCCCATCCTGGCGGTGCGGGTGGTGGCGGATATTGATGCTGCGATCGAACATATCAATACCTATGGCTCGCATCACACCGATGCCATCGTGACCGAAAACTACAGCAAGGCGCGCCGTTTTCTGCGCGAGGTGGATTCGGCCAGTGTGATGGTCAATGCCTCGACCCGATTCGCCGACGGCTTCGAATATGGCCTGGGCGCTGAAATCGGCATTTCCACCGACAAGATCCATGCGCGCGGCCCGGTGGGGCTGGAGGGGCTGACCAGCCAGAAATGGCTGGTGCTGGGTGATGGACAGATACGTGGCTGAGCTGGCGCCGGCGCCGGCCGCAATCCTCGATGCCACAGGCCAGCCGATACAGGGGCAGTTCGCCGGCCGCTGCGCCGCCATCGATTGGTCGCAGCTGCCCGCTGATTTGCGCCGTTCTGCCTTGTGGCGGCGATTGCATCACAAGCGCTGGCAATACATCGGGGTGGCTGGTGCCGATTGCTTTATCGGCTGCGCCATCGTCGATGTCGGCTGGACCAATACCGCCTTCGCCTATCTGTTCGACCGCAGGCAAGGCCGGGTGGTGGCGGGTGTTTCGCGCGACGGCCTGCCGGGTGTGACGGCGAGGGTGGCCGATGTTCCCGCGACGGGTGCGGCAAGTCGTTTCAGCTGGCTGGCAGCCTCGTTGGCCTTTGTCGAGACGGCTCCGGGGCGGTTCGCCCTGCGTATCGATGCGCCGGGCGGGTTTTCGGTCGCTCTGGAGCTACACGACCCCGGCACACCATGGCTGTTTGCCTGTGGCCAGGTTGCGGGCGGAGTGTGGCATTCAACCCATAAATCGTCGGCACTGGCGGTGAGCGGCTCCGCCAGTGTAGGCGGACAGCGCTATGCGCTTGATGGCGCCCATGCCAGCCTCGATCACTCCAATGGCCTGCTGCCGCGCGATACGCAATGGCGCTGGGCGTCGGCCCATTCGCCAGCGCTGGGCTTCAACCTGCAGTCCGGCTATTTTGCCGACCAGGAAAACGCACTATGGCTCGATGGCAGGTTGATTCCGCTCGGTTCGGCGACGTTCCGGTTTGACCCGGCCAATACGCTGGCTGTCTGGCATATCCACACCGACGATGGTCTGCTTGAGCTGGAATTTCGCCCGGAAGGCGAGCGCCGCGAGGATCGCAACCTTCTGGTGGCCGCCAGTCGCTACGTGCAGCCGGTGGGGACGTTTCATGGCCGTGTGCGTGCGGCGGCTGATGCGCCGTGGCGCACGGTGAGCAATCTGCTCGGCGTGGCAGAAGATCATCATTCGCGCTGGTAGGAAGCGAACATATCGACTAAGTTGGAAAGGCACTGCGTCGTCAGTGGCAATCCCAACGTGGTCGGTTCAGGCCCCCTTTGTCGTCGGTCATCGTCTCAGGAGCTGTTATGTTGAGTCTCTCCTTCTCCCAGCGTGCGTGGGCAGCGTTTGCTGTGCTGGCGATCCTCAATCTGCTGACCGCCCTGGTGGCCAGCATGGGTGGTGGATCCGGCGCTACCTGGGGGGCGGCGGTATTCGGCGCCTTGGTCGCCTTGGGCGGCGGTGGCTGGTGGATCAACCGGGCCAGCTCGGCGCTGGACAAGGTCAGCAACGCACTCAAGCGTATCGAGCAGGGCGACTTCAAGGCGCAGATCCGCGTTGATGCGAGTGACGAATTCTCCAGCATGATGCTGTCGGCGCAGTCGCTGGCTGGCAATCTGGCCAAACTGATGGGCGATGTGATGGCGGCTTCGCTGAAGATTGCCGATCAGTCCGACCACCTCGACCGCGCGGCCGAAGCGCTGGCAGCGCAAACCGGACAGCAAAGCGCTCAAGCGGCCCAGGTAAGTGCGGCTACCGAGCAGATGAGCATGTCGGTCAGCGAAATCAGCAAGGTGACCGGCCAGACCGCCGAGAGTGCCATGGAAGCAAAAACGGTGGTGCGCGAGGGCGAGCGTAATATGCAGGCCAGCATTGCGTCGACGCGCCGCATTGTCGAGGTGGTGGGCGAAGCGCGTGCCACGCTGGATGATTTGAACCAGGCAGTGGAGCGTATCGGCAACCTGACCTCGGTGATCAAGGAAATCGCCGACCAGACCAATCTCTTGGCCCTCAACGCCGCCATCGAAGCCGCACGTGCTGGTGAATCCGGCCGTGGCTTTGCCGTGGTGGCCGATGAAGTGCGCAAGCTGGCCGAGCGCACCGCCCAATCGACCCAGGACATCAACAACAATGTCGCCAATATCCAGCTGGTGACCCAGGCAACCCTGATGACCATGAGCGATGCGGCAGCCGAAGTTGAAAACGGTACCGCCGCCATTGAAGCCACCAGTGAAAACCTGCAGGCAGTGGCACAGGCGGCCGATCGCACCGTGGGCATGACCGGGCAGATCGTCGATACGCTACGCCAGCAGTCCACCAATGCCGAAGACGTGGCGCGTACCATCGAACGGATGGCGGGCACCATTGATGCCAATAATCGCGAAGCGCAAGACGTGGCCAAGGCGGCCGACCGTCTGGCCCAGACGGTCACCACCCTGAAAGCCATGGTGGCCAAATTCGAAAAGGTCTGAGTGGGTCAAGGTGAACTGCCAGCCAATTCAAATACTTAGCGTTATTGTTGCAATTTGCGTACAATCGCGCCTTTATTCACATCGCCGCCTACGCAGTGTGGCATCGACGGTGTTATCCGCCAGGTCGGAAAACTCGTTCGTAGCCCGGCCTGCCTGGCGGCATTTGCTTTGTAGCCATGACTGACAAACTACTCTCCATTGCCCAGATGCGTGACATTGCCGTTGCCGCGCTGGAAGACGTAAAAGCCGAAGACGTGCTGGTGCTCGACACCACCAAGCTCACGCCCATGTTCGAATGCATGATCGTGGCCTCCGGTAATTCCAACCGCCAGGTCAAGGCCTTGGCCAACAATGCCCGCGAAAAGCTCAAGGAAGCCGGTGCCGAGATCCTCGGCATGGAAGGTGACCAGACCGGCGAGTGGGTGCTGCTCGATGTCGGCCCGCTGATCGTGCATGTGATGCTGCCGGCGGTACGCGATTACTACAATATCGAACAGCTGTGGGGCGGCCAGAAGCCGACCTTCAATCCTACCCGTCCATGGGAAGCTGCCATCCAGGCGCACGACGATCCGCAATAAGCGTGCATCGTCAGCAGTGGCGGGTTGGCTCGGCCAGCCTGCCGGTGTTGCTTCCCGGCTGAGCGGCAAGCGCAGCTGTGCCGCAAAATCCACCTGCGGGCCGGCGCCAGGGCCGGTGTATCCATGAAGCTATTCATCATTGCAGTCGGCCACAAAATGCCCGATTGGGTCGAGACTGCGTTCCGCGAATACACCAAGCGCATGCCGCGCGAGGCGCAGATCGAACTGCTTGAGCTCAAGCCGGGCCAGCGTGCCGGTTCCAGCGTCGAGCGGGCCATGGAAACCGAGCGCGACCGGATTATGGCTGCGCTGCCATCGGGCTGCCGAAAGGTGATTCTCGATGAGCGCGGTGCCGCCTGGACCACCATGAAACTGGCCGAGAAGCTGCAGGCCTGGCAACAGGATGGCCGTGATGTCGCTTTCGTGATCGGTGGCGCCGATGGCCTGCATGCCGATGTAAAACGTCTGGCGGATGACTTGATCCAACTCTCCGCGCTTACCATGCCGCATGGCATGGTGCGCGTGTTGTTGGCCGAACAGCTGTACCGCGCAGTGGCGATCAATCAGGGTCACCCTTATCACCGAGAGTAGTTTTCATGAGCAAACCCCTGATTTACCTTGCTTCCGGCAGTCCGCGCCGCCGCGAGCTGTTGACGCAGATCGGCGTGCCCTTCGAGCGCATCAGCAGCGAAGTCGACGAGACACCACTGCCGGGCGAGGGGGCTCACGCCTATGTGGCACGCCTGGCGCATGCCAAGGCGTTGGCTGGTGTTGCCATGGTGCGCCAGGCGGGCCTGCCACAGCGCTTGCTATTGGCGGCCGATACCACGGTTGCACTGCAAGATCGCATTTTGGGCAAGCCAGTCGATGCGGCCGATGCAGTGGCCATGCTCAGCCAGCTGTCCGGGCGTCGTCACGAGGTGCTGACCGGTGTGGCTGTTGCCGATGGTGAGCGTGTCGAGGTAGTGGTGTCGGAAAGCGTGGTGCAGATGCGCGAGCTGAGTGCCACCGAAATCGCCGCCTATGTCGCCACCGGCGAGCCGCTGGACAAGGCGGGCAGCTATGGCGCGCAAGGGCTGGGGGCGGTGCTGATCAAGGATTTGAGCGGGAGTTTCAGCGGCGTGGTGGGCTTGCCGCTGACCGAGACAGCTGCCCTGCTGCAGCGCTTTGGTTACCCATTCTGGCGCTAGCGGGCAGCGAGCCCTGTATCAAGGCTGTTTCGTCGCATTGGCGTGCGCCGGGGCCGGCTTTGGTGGGGCGGGTGCTGCGACTGGCGTAGCGGCCGGTTTGGGCAGGGCGCTTGGTCCGCGCAATTCAAGTAGGCGCTTTTTGTCGGCCTCAGCCTTGGCTTTGACGTCGATGATTTCCTGCTTCTTCTTGGCGATGCCGGTTTCGATCTTGGCAAGGTCAGCCTTGCGCTCTGCCAGCTCGGTCTGCATATAGTCAGGCACGTTCTTCTTGGCCTTGGCAATGCGCTCGATCTGCTTGGTGTTCTCGGTAATGCGGTTCATCAAGGCTTCGTAACGGACTTCTTCGGCTGCGATGCTGGCCTGCAATTGCTCGAGGCTTTGATCGCGGATGCGGTCGATTTCAGCGGTATTGCTGAAGCTCTCCACCAAGGCGCGATCTTTTCGCCTCGACTCTTCCAGTGCGCGTTGCTCTTCCTTCTGCTTGGCCAGCTCCGCTTCCTTGGCTGCGCGTTGCTCGGGGGTCAACAGGCCTTCCACCTGCTTCACCCGCATACCCTGGCTGTTCATTTCCGTCAGCCCCTGTTTGGCAGGGGTAGGTGGCGGCTTGTCGCTGTACTGCACCTTGCCGTTTTCATCGACCCATTTGTAGATGGCGGCCGATGCAGGCAGGGCAGTCAGGGCGAACAGAAGGCAAAAAGTGCGAAGCATTGATCTCGGATCCTTACACTACGCCATATTCGGCGCGGTACCGCTCGACCGCCAGCAAATTCTGTTCCAGCTCGGCCTGCCCTTTCAGATAGTCGATCAGATCAGTTAATTTTGCGATGGAAATGACCGGAATGCCGTACTTCGCTTCTACTTCCTGTACTGCCGACAGGCTGCCCTGGCCGCGCTCCTGGCGATCCAGCGAAATCAGCACGCCGGCCGGCTCAGCCCCCTGGGCGCGGATCAGTTCAACCGATTCACGCACCGAGGTGCCGGCGGAAATCACATCGTCGATGATCATCACCCGTCCTTTGAGGGGGGCGCCGATCAACACACCGCCTTCGCCATGGTCTTTTGCTTCCTTGCGGTTGAAGCAAAACGGCACATTCTTACCTTTTGCGGCAAGTGCGGCAGCGGCGGTGGCGGCGAGGAAGATGCCCTTGTATGCGGGGCCGAACAGCATGTCAAAGGCAACGCCAGAGCCGATTGCCGCATCGGCGTAGTAGTCAGCCAGGCGACCGATGGACGCGCCGTCATGGAACAAGCCGGCATTAAAGAAATATGGCGATTGACGACCCGCCTTGGTCTGGAACTCGCCAAAGCGCAGTACCTGTTGCTGGACGGAGAAGGCGATAAAGTCGGTGTGGGACTGGCTCATGGGAAGCGAGATTCTGTGCGGGTTTCGAGAATTTATAGCATATCATTCCCGCTCCTTCCTCGCCCCACCTGCCATCGTCATGCGTATTGTCTCTGCCAATCTCAATGGTGTCCGTTCTGCTGCCAATAAAGGCTTTTTCGACTGGTTGGCGCAAAGTGGCGCTGATGTGGTCTGCGTGCAGGAATTGAAGGCGCAGCTCGCCGATATGAGTGAGGCGATGCGTGCGCCGGTTGGCTATCAAGGTTTTTTCCATCCGGCGGAAAAGAAGGGCTATAGCGGCGTAGGCATCTACACCCGCACTGCGCCCGATCAGGTGATCGAGGGCTTGGGCATTGCCGATATCGACGCAGAGGGGCGCTATCTGCGCGCCGACTTTGGCAAGCTATCGGTGATTTCGCTCTACCTGCCGTCCGGTTCATCCAGCGAAGAGCGGCAGCAGATCAAGTTCGCCTTTATGGCGCGCTTTATGCCGCATATGCAGCAATTGCTCGCCGAGGGGCGCGAGATCGTGCTGTGCGGCGATTGGAATATTGCTCACCAGCCGCTGGACCTGAAAAACTGGAAAGGCAATCTGAAGAATTCCGGCTTTCTACCCGAGGAGCGCGCCTGGCTCACCGAGCTGTTCGGCCTTGGCTGGGTGGATGTGTGGCGCACGCTGTATCCGGAGCTGCCGGGTTATACTTGGTGGTCCAATCGCGGCCAGGCTTATGCCAAGGATGTGGGTTGGCGTATCGACTACCATATTGCCACGGCAGGCTTAGCGGCGACCGCCACATCCGCCAGCATCTACAAGGAGGTCAAGTTCTCGGACCATGCCCCCTTGATCGTCGACTACGACTTTGCCTGAGCCGGCTCGTTCCATGGGGCCACGCGCAGCAGCATCAGCATGCCGGGCAGGCCCAGCGCGAAGCACAGCCAGAAATAGTGTTGCCAGCCCATTTGAGCGACCAGCCAGCCGGCACTGGAGCTGAACAGCGTGCGCGGCAGGGCCGCCAGGCTGGTGAACAGGGCGAACTGGGTGGCGGCAAAGCGCGGATCGGTGCTACGGGCGATAAAGGCGGCAAACGCCGACGTACCAAGACCTACCCCAAGGTATTCCAGACCGATCACCCCGGCCAGCCACCACAGATTGTGGCCAATCTGCGCCAGTGCGGCAAAGCCGAGGATGGCACATAGCTGCACCGCGCCAAACAACCATAGTGCGCGGTTGATGCCGAGCCGGATCATCCACAGCCCGCCGATGATGCCGCCAATGACCGCCGGCCACAGGGCAGCATGTTTGGCTACCAGGCCGATTTCGCTCTTGCTGAAGCCCAGTTCCAGGTAGAAGACCGTCGACAAGGCGGTCGCCATGCTGTCACCGAGCTTGTACAGGAAGATGAACAGCAGCACTGCCAGCGCGCTACCCCAGCCCTGGCGGCTGATGAATTCGCGAAACGGATCGATCACCGCACCGCGCAGGCTGGTGGGCGTGGCCTGGCTGCCGCTGTCGGGCATCAGCCACAAGGTGGCGATCAGGCCGGGCAGCATGAATAGCGCGGTGATCAGGAATACGCTGGACCAGGGCAGGTGGTCGGCGAGGATCAGCGATAGCGAGCCCGGTACCAGCCCGGCAATGCGGTAGGCATTGACGTGGATGGTATTGCCGAGGCCGAGCTCGGCATCGGGCAGCAGCTCGCGCCGATAGGCATCCAGCGCGATATCGAGGGTGGCGGACGCCAGGGCAACGGCAACGGTGAGTGCTGCGATGGCACCCAGCTGGCCGGCGGGCGTCAGCAGGCCCAGCAAGGCAATGCCGATGGCAAGCAGCAGTTGCATCAGCGCCATCCAGCCGCGCCGCCGCCCCAGCCTGTGCGTGGCAATGCCGTAGCGGTCCAGCAGGGGCGACCAGAGGAATTTCCAGGTGTAGGGCAGCTGTGCCAGACCGAACAGACCAATCGCCTTGATGTCGATCTGTTCGGTTTTAAGCCAGGCGGGCAGCAGCTGGATCAGCAGATACAGCGGCAGGCCGGAGCTGAAGCCGGTGAACACGCAGGCCAGCATGCGTTTGTTGAGTAATGCACTGCTCCATGATTCTTTGGCTAACATGACGCTATCGTGTGGCAAGGAACACGGAACCATATCAGGAATGGCTGCCTTGCAGGCATGGATGCATGGCCTGTTTCCTGCTTTGTTGTGCATTTTTTCCGGGAGGATCTGATGGAAGCAAGTTTCAGCCTGAACGACAACACGGCGCGCATCACCCTGAGTGGCGACTTTACTTTCGAGGCGCATCGCTCCTTCAAGGAAGCTGGCCAGCATGCGCTGGACAGTGCCAATGCCAGCGCATTGGAGATCGACTTTGCGGCGGTGGACTATATGGACAGCGCAGCGCTGGGCATGTTGCTGCTGTTGCGTGAACGCTTCGGCGCCCGACCCATTCGCCTGATCAACACCCGTGGCACGGTCAAGGCGGTGCTTGATGTGGCCAATTTCGGTCGATTGTTCCAGTTCGAATGAAACAGCTTCTGTATTTGCATGGCTTCAACAGCAGTCCGGCCTCGATCAAGGCGCGCCAGACCGGTGAGTGGCTAGCGGCACGCGGCTTGCAGGATCACTTTGTCTGCCCGGCGCTGCCGTACTCGCCCGCGGCAGCCGCCGCGCTGATCGAACAACTGTTTGCGCGGCTGGACCCGGCCGACACCACGGTGGTGGGCAGCTCGCTTGGCGGCTTTTATGCGAGCTGGGTGGCGGAACGCTTTGGCTGTCAGGCCGCCCTGATCAATCCGGCCGTGCGGCCGCAGCGCCTGTTGATCGACTATCTCGGGCCGCAGCGCAATATGTACAGCGGCGAGACCTATGTGCTCGAGCGTCATCATATGGCGGAGCTGGCAAGCCTGGAGCCTCCGGCCATCACGCCGCAGCGTTACTGGCTGCTGGTAGAAACCGGCGATGAAACCCTCGATTATCGCGATGCTGTCGCTTACTACGCGGGCTGTCGCCAGACTGTCATCGAAGGGGGTGACCACAGCCTGCAAAGCTGGACCCTGCTCTTGCCGCAAGTGATGGCCTGGGCCGGGCTGGTCGCCTGAGCGCGTGTCGCCCGTGGCGACTTGCGTGCAACCCGATCAAATACAAACGCCCGGCAAGCCGGGCGTTTGTACTGGTGCCTGAAGTCGATTACTTGGCGTCAGCCGTTTTCTTGGCGGCATTGGCAAAGTCGCCGGCATACATCTGCACCAGATGGGCCGGGTCGATGTATTTGCGGATGGCCGCATTCACCTCGGCCACCGTGGTGGCATTGAGGCGCGTTTCCTGCTCGGCGGTCCAGGCCATGGTGCGCTTGATATGCGCCTGGGCGGCCAACTTGGCGGCGAGGCTACGATCCTGGCTGCGGCTGATGGTGGCCTCCTGCAGCATGCCGCTCTTGGCTTCGGCCAGCTCCTGCTCGGTAATGCCATCCTTGATCAGCAGGGCCACCTCTTCGTTGATGCCATTACGCAACTTGTCGAGGTTTTGCGGCGCATAGATCGCATACATGCCGATGGCGCTGTTGTTTTCCTCGGCATTGGCCGCCAGCCAGCCGCCAGTGCCATAGCTGATGCCTTCTTTCTGGCGCAGCCGGTCGATCAGCCGGTTCTTCATCTGGCCGCCTCCCAATACCCGGTTTGCCAGCGAGAGGGCAACAAAGTCCGGGTCGCTGTCCTTGATCGCCACTGGCAGGCTGGCGATATAGAAGGCATTGGCCTTGTCCGGGGTCTCGAAGGTTTGCGCGGCGGCCTTCGTGGCGCGGTATGGATTCGCGACGCGGGCATAGGGCTGCTTGCTCTTCCAGTCACCGAACAGCTGCTTGAGCTGCGTTTCGCTTGCAGCCTGATCAAAGTCGCCAACCAGGGCCAGTTCGCCATGGTCGCTGCCATAAAAGCCGGCGTGGAAGGCCTTGACATCGCTAGCCTGCAAGGCCTTGATGGCGGCAACCATTTCGTCGAACGTTTCCTCGTAGCGGATATCGCCCTTGGGGTAGGGGTTGTCGTAGCGACTCAGCGCGTTCTGCGCCACGCCTTCCGGCTGGCGGCGCTGCTCGTCGATATTGGTCAGCAGCTCGGTTTTCAGTACATCGAGCTCGCTGGCCGGGAAGGTCGGGCTGCGTAGCACATCGCGCAGCAGGGCCAGCAACTCAGGCAGTTTGTCGCGGCGCGTGTCGAAGTTGACGCTGACCCGCCCACCCTGTGCACCGATACTGAGCTTGGCCTTCAGCTCATCCAGGCGCTCGGCAATCTGCTGGCGATTGAGCTTGCCAGCGCCACGCAGCAGCATGTCGGCGGTGGCTTCGGCAATGTACTTTTTGCCGAACAGGCTCTTTTCATTGCCGATGTTGAGCACCAGGCTGCCGTGCACGGTATTGCCGCGGGTCTGCTTGCTCAGTGTGACCAACTGCATGCCATTGGGCAGGGTGGTGCGTGCCGTGCGTTTTTCGATATTGCTGGCGCTCGGGTCGAACACTTCGCCTGCGGCCAAAGCGGCCTTGCCCTGGTAACTTGCCAGGAGCTGAGGTACATCGACCGCTGCCGGCATGGCCACCCGGTCCGGCTTGTCGGTGGGGATGAACTGGCCCAGCGTGCGATTTGAGGGCTTCAGATAGTTCTCGGCTACGCGCTGCACATCCTTGCTGCTCACCGCCTCGATGCGGTCGCGGGTCAGGAACATCAGGCGCCAGTCGCCCTGGGCGATCGATTCGGATAAGGCCACGCCGAATCTCACCGGGTCGTTCAGGGTTTTTTCGAAGTCATTGAGCAAGGCGGTCTTGGCGCGTTTGACCTCGGCCTCGGAAATCGGCTGTTTCTTGATGTCTTCGACCACTGACAGCAAGGTGCGGCGGGCTTCGTCGCGCGATTGCTGCTTGTTCAGGGTGACGAAGAAGGTCATGGTGCCGGGGTCGTGCAGGCCGGCGGCCCATGAGCCGATGCCGGCGGCCTTCTTTTGCTCGACCAGGGCCTTGTGCAGGCGGCCGGTCGGTGTGTCGCCAAAAATCTGCGACAGCACCCACGAGGAGGCGGAGTGCGGGGGCGCAGCCTGCGCGATGTGGTACATCGCGTTTACCAGCTGGGTGTCGCCGACCCGTGACAGATTGACTTCGCGGGCGCCGTCCTGCACCGGTTCAACCGTCCACAGTGGCTCCAGCGTGCGGCTGGGCTTGGGGATCGCGCCAAAGTGGGTATTGATGCGTTCCAGCGTCTTTTGCTCATCGAACTTGCCGGTGACGATCAGCACGGCGTTGTCGGGCTGGTAGTAATTGCGGTAGAAGGCCTGCAGATGAGCGATATTGACGTTTTCCACGTCGGCACGCGCACCGATGGTGGTCTTGCCATAGTTGTGCCACTGGTAGGCCGCCGCGCTCATCTTTTCATACAGGATATTGCTGGGATTGTTTTCGCCGCTTTCCATCTCGTTGCGCACCACCGTCATTTCGGTGTCGAGATCGCTGCGGGCGATATGGGAATTGACCATGCGGTCCGCTTCCATCTTCAGCGCCCAGTC
>NZ_JAYRLZ010000405.1:0-1333 GCF_041904975.1 Chitinimonas sp.
CACCAGACCCTCGACATTGAAGGTCGGGGCATAGTCGGGTACTGCATCGCGCGCCGCCTTGATCTCTTCCAGCGCCACACCGTACTGGGCGCGCGCATAGTATTCAGCAGCCAGTTCAGTATGAATACGGGCGCTATTCTCCTGGCGGGAAGGCTCGGCCGCCTTGGCGGCAGACAACAACATGATGCTACTCAAGGCGAGAAACCAGGCTGACTTCATGCAGGGCGCTCCTTGGACAGATGAATCATCGGGCGAGTTGTCTTGCCTTCCTCGGCCAGACGCAGGGTGCGCTTGGTCTTGTCTTGCACCTGGCCGGCCAGCTGCCCGCAGGCGGCGTCGATATCATCGCCGCGGGTACGCCGCACGGTAACGACATAGCCCGCCTGGATCAGATGATCGCGGAAGCGGCGGATCGCCTCCGGCCGCGAGCGCTCATAGCCGGAGTTGGGGAAGGGATTGAACGGGATCAGATTGAACTTGCAGGGTACATCCTTCACCAGGGCCACCAGCTGCTTGGCATGCTCGAAGCTGTCGTTTACCCCATCGAGCATCACATATTCGAAGGTAATGAAATCGCGCGGCGCTTTTTCCAGATAGCGCTGGCAGGCGGCCATCAATTCCTTCAGCGGGTATTTCTTGTTGATCGGCACGATTTCATCGCGCAGCGCATCATTGGGCGCATGCAGCGATACGGCCAGCGCCACCGGGCAGGCCTCGCGCAAGCGGTCCATCTGCGGCACCAGTCCAGAAGTGGACAAGGTCACCCGGCGGCGCGACAGACCATAGGCGTGGTCATCCAGCATCAGGCGCATGGCAGCCACGACATTGTCGAAATTGGCCAGCGGCTCGCCCATGCCCATCATCACCACATTGGAGACAATGCGATCACCCTTGGGGTCGCGTCCCAGCGCTTTATTGGCCCACCACAGCTGACCGATGATCTCGGCGGTACTCAGATTGCGATTGAAGCCTTGCCGGCCGGTCGAGCAGAAGGTGCACTCCAGCGCACAGCCCACCTGGCTGGACACACACAGCGTGCCGCGATCGTCTTCGGGAATGAACACCGTCTCGACGCCATTGCCGGTGCCGACATCCAGCAACCACTTGCGGGTGCCATCGTCGCTGGCTTGCTCCATCATCAGGGCTGGCGGCCGGATTACCGCTTCGGCCGCCAGTTTTTCGCGGGTGGCTTTGGCAATGTCCGTCATCGCCGCAAAATCGGATTCGCCGAAATGATGGATCCAGCGCATCAGCTGCTTAGCGCGGAATGGCTTCTCGCCACGCTCCTGCAAGAAGGCGGCGAATCGTTCGGCATCGAAATCGAGCAGATTGA
>NZ_JAYRLZ010000405.1:1343-2583 GCF_041904975.1 Chitinimonas sp.
TTAGCGACCGTAGACTTCGGAAGCGGCGAAGAAATAGGCGATTTCGATCGCGGCATTCTCGGCGCTGTCCGAGCCATGAACAGCATTGGCATCGATCGACTCGGCGAAGTCGGCGCGGATGGTGCCCTTCTCTGCCTTCTTCGGATCGGTAGCGCCCATCAGGTCACGGTTCTTCAACACGGCGCCTTCGCCTTCCAGCGCCTGGATCATTACCGGGCCGGACACCATGAAATCAACCAGATCCTTGAAGAAAGGACGCTCTTTGTGAACGGCGTAGAAGCCTTCGGCCTCGGCGCGCGACAGATGCTTCATCTTCGATGCAACGATCTTCAGGCCGGCGTTTTCAAAGCGCGTGTAGATTTGGCCGATCACGTTCTTTGCAACGGCATCGGGTTTGATGATCGACAGGGTGCGTTCTACAGCCATGAGCTACTCCAAAATGACAAGTGGACAAAAATTGGAAGGATGGTTTCCGGTACAACAAGCCTGCACATTGCGGCCATGCGGCTTGTCGGCACAAAAATGACCGAATATTCTACCACCATTCGTCGCAACAGCGCCTATCGACGCTCGGCGGACCCGCTTCCGCCTACCGACCCTACAGGACCCCTCCGCCAGATGAGCGCCCTCCGCCCCACGCCGCACCGCCAGACCAGCCCGGAGAAGTCCGAAGATGAACAACGCGAGCAAAGGGAAATCCGCCAGCGCCTGATGCAGCGACTGGCCATTGCCGTCTGCCTGATCGTGGCAGTCGGCATCATCATCACCTTGCTGAACAAGCTCGATAGCGAACCCAAGGTCAGCATCGCCGAACCCAGCATCAATCCGCTGCAGGCCGAGCCCCCAGCTGCCAGCGCCGAGGCTAAAGCCGCGCTGGAGACGCCAGCACCGGCCACCACTCCGGCCGAGCCTGCCAAGGCAGAACCTGTTCCCGGTAGCGCACCGGTCGCCAGCCAGCCCAGCAGCAACGCCACCCCGCCTGCCTCTGCCGCTGGCAGTGCAGCCGCACCGGCAAGTGCACCGGCAGCACAGAGCGTACCAGCTCACGCCGAGACCACCCCCAAGGAGCAAAGCCCAAGCAAGCTACCACACAAGGCGCCGACAGAGCCCGCCGCGACCAAGGCCGCACCGAACACCAGCCCTGAGACCAAAGCTGCCGGCAAGCCTCTGCCCGCAAGCAATCCGGTCACCAACCCGGCTCCACCCACCCAGCCTGCCGCCACCAGCCCGAGCTAGCCCT
>NZ_JAYRLZ010000098.1:0-14587 GCF_041904975.1 Chitinimonas sp.
CAATTCCGCGCCGGCCGGGTGGGGTTTTGGCGCCAATCAGGGCGGCAGATCACAATCTTGCGCCTGTGGCTGGCGCCGGTCCGGCACCGGCACCGGCACCGCAACTGGCGGGGCGACGCGGGCCAGCGATTTCCAGCGCGGTGTAAGCAGGCGCATGCCACGCACCCGCTTGATCGCCACCAAGCCATAGACGGCGCCGCCCACCGGCCACCAGCGCTGCCCGGCTCGCTCCAGAAAATCGAGCCGCCCCAGCCAGCGCTCGCTCAGCATGGGTGGGCGATAGCAGCCGATATGGGCCGGCGTGGGCTCCAGTCCGAGCAGGGCCATCCAGTCCTTGAGGCGCGGCAGGCCGACAAAGCGTCCCTGCCACGGCATGCCACGGCGGCGACGCGCCAGCCGGGTAATGCCCCACAGGCTCCACGGGTTGAAACCGCTGATCACCAGGCGGCCATCGGCCACCAGCACCCGCTCTGCTTCGCGCACTACCTGGTGCGGATCATGGTGAAAGTCCAGGGTGTGCGGCAATACCAGCAGATCGACACTGGCCGAGGCAAACGGCAGCTGCGCCGGGTCGCATTGCAGCTGGCAGTCGGGTGATAATCCGGCGGTCAGGCGCGAGGGGATGCGGTTGCTGCGCAGGGTAGGGCGGCCCGGCAGATCCAGCTGCACCGCGTAATAGCCAAAGATATCGGCCACTGCTGCGTCGAAGAAGGCCTGTTCCTGAGCCCAGACATAGTCACCCAAGGGTGTGTGCAACCAGTCGGCAAAGGCCGCGCAATCTGCTGGAGAGCTGTTCATGTTGTCCATCGTGCCGATTCCCATCCTCAAAGACAACTATGTGTGGCTGCTGCATGCGCATGGCCACGCCGCCGTGGTCGATCCGGGCGAGGCCGCGCCGGTGCTGGTGGCCCTGGCCGAGCGTGGTTTGCAGCTCGATGCCATCTTGCTCACCCACCACCATGGTGACCACACCGGCGGTGTGGCGGCGCTGCGTGATGCCACTGCCTGCATGGTATACGGCCCGGCCAGCCTTGCCCTGGTCGATCGACCGCTGGCTGCTGGCGCGACGCTAGCCTTGCCCGGCCTGCGGGCAAGCTTTGCGGTGATGGCGGTGCCGGGTCATACCCTCGATCACCTGGCCTACCATGGCGAGGGGCGCCTGTTCTGTGGCGACACCCTGTTTGCCTGCGGCTGTGGCCGCTTGTTCGAAGGCACGCCGGCGCAGATGCAGGCCTCGCTGGCGCAGCTGGCGGCCCTGCCGCCGTCCACCGAAGTCTATTGCACCCATGAATACACCTTGTCCAACCAGCGCTTTGCCCTGGCGGTGGAGCCGGACAACGCCGCCTTGCAGCGGCGCGCGCAGGCTGATGCGGCAAGGCGCAATGTCGGCCAGCCCACCGTGCCGTTCCGGCTTGCCGATGAGCTGGCGTGCAACCCTTTCCTGCGCTGGGGCCAGCCGGCAGTGCAGGCCGCCGCGCGCCAGCATGGCGCGCAGAGCGACGCCCCGGTCGAGGTATTCGCCGCCTTGCGTCGCTGGAAAGACCGGTTTGCCTGAGCCGCCAGCAGGCTGGCTCGCCGGCAAAGCCGCCCTGTGTGGCCTTGTAGTGCGCTTTGGGCAGAAAGTTCCGCGTTCAGGATTGATTTGTAAGGCTATTTTTGATTGACGCCCGCTCGGCGCGGCGATTACCATCCGGCCAGTTTCCAGATCACTGGCATGTCCCGAAATCGACTTTGCGACATGCCTTTTTATTTGCGCCTATGCCACCATTCCCGTTCCGCCTCGCCCCGCTGTTTGCCTGCCTTGCTGTCCTGTTCGCCCCGCTGGCACAGGCAGAAGAGCAGCCCGCCGATAGCCCCGCTCGCAGCCCGGCCGATATGGCGCCGGCCAAATCGCTGCCGGTGCCGGTAGTTGCAACACCCAGTCCATCCATCCCACCCGCTGCAACCGTAGCCGAAGCCTTGGCGCCGGATACTGTTGCACCGGCCTCAACCAATGCCGATCAGGCTGATTTATGGGCACGGGTGCGCAGCGGCTTCAAGATGCCGGAACGCGATAGTGCCGATGTCAAACGGCTGGAGCGTTTTTACGCCAGCAAGCCGCAGTACATCCAGCGGGTGGCGGAGCGCGGCCGCCGCTATCTGTATTTCATCGTCAACGAAGTGGAAAAGCGCGGCATGCCGACCGAGATCGCGCTGCTGCCCATTGTCGAATCGGCCTTTTCGCCCAAGGCGCAGTCCTGGGCCACCGCCTCGGGCCTGTGGCAGTTCATGCCGGCCACTGGCGCCCGCTATGGCCTGGAACGCACCTGGTGGTACGACGGCCGCCAGGATGTGATGGCCGCCACCTATGCGGCACTCGATTATCTGCAAGACCTGTACAACCAGTTCGGCGACTGGCAGCTGGCACTGGCCGCCTACAACTGGGGCGAGGGCGGCGTTGGCCGTGCCGTGGCCAAGACCCGCGCCCAGGGCATCGATGCCACCTTCGACAGCATCAAGAAACCGAATGAAACCTCGGGCTATGTCCCGGCCCTGATGGCGGTGCGCAATATCATCGCCAATCCGAAGGCATTCGGCCTGACCTTGCCGGACATGCCGAACAAGCCCTATTTCGAACCGGTTTCCACTGGCCGGCATATCGATGTGGAGCTGGCCGCCAAGCTGGCCGACACTACGGTGGAAGAGCTGCTGATGCTCAACCCCGGCCTGATCCGCCCGGTATTTGCCTACAAGGATGACCGCAAGCTGCTGCTGCCGGCCGAGAAGGTGGGCACATTCGAGCAGAACCTGCAGCGCTACGACAAGCCGCTGCTGTCCTGGCAGCCCTATGTCACCAAGAAGGGCGAATCGATCGACGCCATTGCCAGCAAGTTCAGCATTGCGCAAAACGAATTGCGCCAGGTGAACAAGCTCGGCAGCGGCCGCACCGCCAGCGGCCAGACCATCCTGGTGCCGATGCGCGACAATGTCGAAGCGTCCGATCGCCAGAACCTGGCAGCGTTGATCGCCGGCGCCGCAGCATCGGCCGCCCGTAGCGAAGAGAGCGCCCCTGCCAAATCAGCGCGTAGCGCCGAGCACAAGGTCGCCAAGGGCGAATCGCTGTTCTCGATTGCGCGCAAATATGCGATGAAGCCGGAAGAGCTCAAGCGCCTCAATGGCTTGAGCAGCAACAAGGTCGCCGTCGGCGCCGTGCTCAAGGTCGATGGTGCCGACGCCAAGCCGAGCAAGCTGGCCAAGGCCAAGCCGGCCAAGGAGCTGCGCTATGTGGTCAAGCGCGGCGACACCCTGGACGAAATCGCCCGCAAATACGATGTGTCGGTGGCCGAGTTGAAGAAATGGAACAAGCCGGTCGCCGGCCGTGGCGCCCTGAAGGTGGGCTACAAACTGGCGATACGCGGCGAGGGTTGATTTGGCCGACACAGTATCTGTAAAACAAAGCCCCGCAGTGCGGGGCTTTGTTTTGTGAGGGTGTACTCCCTCTCCCGTTGTGGGAGAGGGTTGGGGAGAGGGGGCGTTCGCCGCCGCAGCTAGATTGGTTGGGAACTGGTTGTCGGAAGCGGCGGAAATGATCCGGAAGGAAACTATAAAATGTTGGAATCCGATATTTCATTGACCCACACGCCTAACTGGCCGACAAAATAGCTATGGTATTTCTCAACTGTTATGTTGTATACGGTCGCAAGAAATGGTTCCAGAGTTTGTTGTAAATTGCCTTCATTCTCTGAAATTCGCATTCCATGCATATACCTTGAATAGGAGGGGGAATTAAATAACTCACCTGCAGGGCCTTGAATTATCTGCCAGCCCCATTCGCCACGGGCGTCGCTCATGGCAATTCCGGTATTTGGAGCAAATTGTCGAGTAACCTCATGGGGTCGTTCTATTAATGCTGTTTGCCCATTCATGCAAAGCAGATGTGTAACGTTAAATGTTTCAACCGAGCTCCATCCCTCATGTCCGAACTCGCCAGACACTTCATCATCCCACCAGTCCGGTCTGCACTTCCAAAATAGCTGGTCTCCCTTGGTAAAAAAGTACTCCTCGATTTCCTTGTCCTTTTCCTTTTTGTTGGCTCCCCAGATATTAACTGTCCAAATTATCTGATTTTCCATGGTAAAGGTCTTGCTAACGCGTTGGTGCTCCTGCGCGCCTGTTTCCTTGCAGCGCGACAGCACCATATCCCCAACACAAATTTTTTCAATTGGCACTAAGCCCCTATCGGTCCATACCGGGGTACCCGCAATAAAGCCGCCTGTTGGTTTCTTATGCTGAATATGCATTGCCTCAAATCCCGTCGCAGTCCGTCATCGCCACAAAGCGCGCCACCAAGCTTTCCAGGCCGATGCGGTCGGCTTCGCTGAAGCGGTTGCTGAGGGGGCTGTCGATGTCGAATACGCCGATCAGGCGGCCATTGTGGATTACCGGTAGCACGATTTCGGCATTGGAGGCGGCGTCGCAGGCGATATGGCCGGGGAAGGCGTGGACATCGGCAACTACCATGGTCTGGCGCTGGCTGGCGGCCGCACCGCACACGCCACGGCTGAACGGAATGCGCACGCAGGCGACCTTGCCCTGAAAGGGGCCGAGTACCAGTTCCTCGCCGCGGGCCAGATAAAAGCCTGACCAGTTGAGGTCGCTCAGGGTCTGGAAGATAAAGGCGGAAAATTGCGCCGCATTGGCAATGAAATCACGCTCGCCTTCGAACAAAGCGGCCAGTTGGCGGTCAAGCTCTGCGTAGTCGGGGGTGCGGCTTTGGGTGGCGGTGTCAAACATGGGGCGGGCTCCAGAAAGAGGCAGCGATAATAGCATCGGCGCTGCTGGCTTTTCGATTTGCCGCTGCCAGGGTTCATGCGCAGGAACGGTTACGAACTGGTGAACAATCGCGGCTGAAGCCGCTCCTACACCCCGCGCTTTTCAGGCTGCATCAAGGTCGCTAGTGCCGGCCCACCCAAAATTCGGAACGGCACTGTTGTCCATGACAGGAAAGATCGATTTGAACGCCAGCCTTAACCTGCCGACCTTGCCGCAGCGCCCCTATCTGCTGGTGGCCATTGTCCTGTCGATACTGCTGCATGGCTGGCTGGCGAGCCGCCCCTGGCAATGGCGCAAGTCGATGCGCTTGAATACGCCGCCGCTATCGATTCGACTGTTGCCTGCACCTGCACCTGCACCTGCACCTGCACCTGCACCTGCACCTGCACCTGCACCTGCACCTGCACCTGCACCTGCACCTGCACCAATGCAGGCCCCGTTGCCATCGCACACTGTGCCCAAGCCGATGGCGCGGCCAGCAACGCTGCCTGCTGAGGCGAACATAAAGGAATCCGAGCCAGCGAATACACCGGTCATGGCCAGCAAACCGATCGAGCCGGCAGCGCCCAGTGTTGCGATAGAGGCAACTACTACATTGCGTGAGCGGGCAATGGCGGCAACACGCGGCGCCGATCGCCAGCAGCGCGATGCAGCAGAGCGCGGTGGATGGATGGTCAAACCGAAGGCCCTGCCGCCCTCGTTGCTGAAGCTGCCATCAGAAACCCAGACCGCACTGGCCAAGCGTTTCGACAATGAGCTGGCCGAGCTGGTGGTGCTCAGCACCACGGAGCGGCAGGAGGGCAATTACCGGGTCACGATTATCGAAACCAATAAGGGGCGGCTGTGTGCTTATGACGCCTTGATCAAGAAGCCATTTATGGAAAACCAGGCGACAGTAGAAACCATCGGAACCTGCGGGCCAAAATCGTAGGTCGCGTTTCAACCCGACGTGCGGCCGAAGGCCGCTATGCTGTCGCTCGAATGTCGCTGTCGGAATGAATTCCGACCTACAAAACCACGGTCTCTGCTGCGCCAGAAATATGGTGTATTTGCAACGCCTACCCCAGCCACTCACCCAACAGGTCAAATCGATGATGAAGAAAATGGCTTTATCTACCTATGCCGCCCTGCTTTTCCTGGTGCATGCGCCGGCACAGGCCGAGGCACCAGTCGCCAGCGTTGCCCAGCTGGATTTGAATCGCTATATGGGCCAGTGGTACGAGATCGCCAGCTTCCCGATGTTTTTCCAGCGCCAATGCATCGCCGACACCACTGCCAATTATGCGATCCGGCCTGATGGTGCGGTGTCGGTGCTCAATCGCTGCCGCACCAAGGATGGCTTTGACAGTGCCGAAGGCAAGGCCACCGTGGTGGAGGGCGGCAACAACGCCAAGTTGAAAGTGTCGTTCTTCTGGCCGTTCAAGGCGGATTACTGGGTGATCGGGCTTGATCCGGACTATCGCTGGGCGGTGGTGGGCAATCCCAATCGCAAATATCTGTGGCTGCTGTCGCGCACCCCCAACCTGCCCAAGCCCTTGCTGGATGAGGCCCTGGCCGCCGCCAGCGCCCAAGGCTTTGATCTGGCGCAGTTGCGCTACACGCCGCAGACGGCAAGTCCATGATTTGAATTGTGTTTATGGTGCTGGTGTGCCTTCGCACCCTGTTACAGGTACTGCCAACCGTCGTCGTCCACGACCACTTATCCCGGCGCACGCCGGTTTGTCGCGTGCTGGCTGGACGGTTGTGGCCCGCTTCTTAAAATCGCGGCTTTCCGCTTGCCACCCAAGCGAACCACCGACCAGAAAGCCGACCATGCCACTTCCATCCGCCAGCCGCATTTCCACGCTTATCTATGCCTTGCCTCTGTGCTTGCCCCTTGGTACCCAGGCGGCTGACTCTTTTCAATTCAAGGCCTTGAGCACCGATGGGGTGCCGGCGATCGCACCCGAGATCGTCAAGCGGGTCGATCAATATCAAGCGGTGGAACTCAATTTCGCCAACCATTGGGCGCCGGGCGGGCAGGGCATTGTAATCGCCCATCGGCGCCATCTCGGCACCTCATCCCTGGCCTATGTGGCCAAGCCCGGCGCGCCGTTACAGACGATTGCTGCAGACTTTGATGATTTCGCACCCGATTCCACCGCCCAGCCCGGTGCCGATGGCGTGTACACCCTGTTTACCCGCAACGTGGCCGGAAAGTCGCAGCTACACGCCTTCGACAGCCGCAGCCGGCAGCTACGCGCCCTGAGCAGCGCGGAGCGCAGCGATGACAATCCGCGCTGGACGCCGGATGGCAAGCAGTTTGCCTTTACGGCCAGCACCGACAAGGGCGCGCGCTTGATGTTGGCCTCGGTCGAGCGCTTTGCTGAGGCGCGTACCTTGCTGGAGGGTGACTATGTGCCGCTAGGCTGGAGCGCCGATGGCAAGCGCTTGCTGCTGCAGATGGATGGCAGCAAGCTGGCGCTGCTGGATATGGCAACCGGAAAGCCCGCGCCGCTGGCCCCGATCGCCGGCCTGAACGATATTCGCCCCGCCGCCGTGCAGCTGGCGGCCGACGGCGAATCGCTGTTTGCGCTGTTGGCGGTCGAAGGTGGCGTAAGGCTGGCCAATATCCGCCTGGCCGATCAGAAGATCAGCTGGGTGTCGGCGCCGGGCGAGGTGAATAGCAAGGCCATGGTGTTGGCGCCCAGCGGCGATGTGCTGGCCTATGCCAGCCGCGAAGGTGGCTTTGAACACCTTCACCTGGCTGATGCGCGCACCTTGGAGCGACTGGGCACCGTGCCGGCGCGTACCGACTGGCTGACCGGCTTTGCCTTTTCGGCCGACAGCCAGCGCCTGCTGTTTTCCGCCATCCAGACCAATGACACCAGTGACAACTATGTGTTCGACCGCAGCCGCAATGAAGTCGTGCGTTGGACCTCCGGCAGCTTCGCCGGCCTGGACCAAGGCAAGATGCAGGCCTGGCAGCGTTTCAGCTACCCGAGTGTTGATCGGGTCGGCGCGGCGGCGCGGCAGATCCCGGCGTGTATCGTTCGGCCTGCCAAGGCGGCCGGACCTAGCCCGGTGGTGATCGAGCTGGGCGGCGCCGGCGCATTTACCGCGCCGGAAAACTTCCCGGCGGTGGATCGCTTTGCCGTGGATGAGCTGGGCGCCACCTTGATCCACGCCGATGTACGCGGCTCTAGCAATTACGGCCCGGAATACGAAGCGCTGGACAATCTGGATAAACGGGCTGATGCGGTGCGCGATGTCGGCGCCTTGCTCGACTGGATCAAGACTCAGCCCGATCTTGATCCCAGCCGGGTGATGCTGTCGGTACGCTTAACTGGCAGCACCGCCGGCAGCATACTCAGCTATGCCAGCCTGGCCGAATATGGCGAGCGCTTGCGCGGTGCCATCATCAGCGTTGGCCCGGTCAATCTGGCTTCCTTTATCAGCAAGTCGCCGGCAGCGTTGCAGGACAAGATGCGCGCTGAATATGGCGATGAGCGCACCGAGGCCGGTCAGCAGCTGCTGGCACGCTTTTCGGCGCAGAGCCAGGCGGCGCGTATCAAGACGCCGCTGCTGGTGCTGCAAGCGGGCGCGAATGCCCGGGTACCGAGTGAAGAAGTAAAAGCGTTTGTAAAAAGCTTGCGAGCTCAGCAGACGCCGGTCTGGTATGCCGAAGTGGACAAGGCCGGCAGTCTTGGTGGGTTCGGCGACGCTGAGCGAGAAGCCGCCATCCTGGCCGCCCAGTTTGCCCGCGAGCGTCTGTTGGCGTCGCGGTAAGCGGGTGCGGGCCCTGCCGGCACCTTCCAACTCATCGCATTTACAGCGCGGAGGCGGATCGGCAAACGCGCTGCAAAGCCCGAATGGCTGCGCGGGCGTTGGGGCGCGGTTCAAACGATGGGATTGATGGTCTTTTCCACCGGTGCCGGCACCGGGCGCAGCAATGCCCACAGCGAGTACACGCCGAACACGGTGCCGATCGGGAAATTGAACAGCGAAAAAATACTGAACACGATCAGCCAGATTTTCGCGCCACTGGCACCGCGCAGGCAAAACACACCGGCGAGTAACTGCGCGGTGGCAAACACAGCCACTACGGCAATGGCAATGCCGCCAAAGGTATTGAGCAGGGCGAATTCGCTCGGGCTCAGTTTCAGCAGCGAGGAAAAGCCGACCAGCAAGAGCAGCAGAAAGGCCGCCAGCAGCAAGCCCAATACGGCGGAGACAATATGCAGGGCTGCGGCGATTTTTACGTGAATATCCATGGTGTACTTTGCAGGTAGCGGGACGTGTGGCGGATGCGGCAGGGGCAATCGTAACGCGCTTTGCGCGTACTGCGTCATTGCCTGACCATCACATAGTTATGCGGGCTTGATTGTGCCTCGATGATTTGAAAACCCAGCGAGGTGTAGACCGCCACCGCGGCCAGGTTGTCGCGCAATACTTTGAGCTTGATTTGCCTTGCCTTGGCTAGCTTGCGTGCTTCCTCTAGCAACAAGGCAGTGAGCTGTTTGCCAAGGCCCTGGCCGCGCAAGTGCGGGGCGACAATGATGCGCAGCAGGCTGACGGTATCGTCGGCATGGACCCACAGCTGGCCAAAGCCAAGCGCCGGTCTGCCGGCCTCGCTCATGGCAAAGCTGTAGTGGCCAGGCTGTGTCAGCAATACGCCGAATTCCGCCACGGTAAGCGCCGCGTACTTGTCCCGACCGGGCCAGCCGGCAGCAATTGCCCAGTTGGCGATGGTGTCGATTTCGTCAGATTGCGGTGGCCGCAGTTGGTAGCTCATCGCTGTGTCGATAGGCAAGGTGGCTGAATGCATCACATCGCTGGCACGTATACCTTGCACCAGCCGCCCTCGGTCACCAGTCGATGGTTGATTGCCTCGCACGCGCCCAAGCTAGTGCCACTCTTGCGATTGAACAGCATGCAGCTCATGCAGGTCTGCCCATCGGCATAGCCGGGTGTGGTGCGCTTGTCGATCTGGCTGGCGTCGCGCCGGTAGCCGATACGCACGGCATCCGGGTCGTTTTCGGCGATCTCGCCGGATGGCTCGGCGGCGCTTGCCCGGCTGGCAGCCAGGGCAAGCATGGGGAGTTGCTGGAGTAGAAACAGGCGGCGTGACGGCAACATGGCTGCTAGACCCGAATTTGACCCGCCCGATGGTACACCGCATCGCGCAGGCGCAGGCGCAGTGTGACGGTCGCAGCTTGGCCTGCCATGGCGCCATGCCAGGCCTATTGCGGCCCGGCGGCGGGATGGCGATACATATGCCAGGGCGCGCCGCGAAACTCCATCACTTTTTCCAGCTGTGCGCCTACCGCCTGTGCCAGCTGCAAAGAGGGCTGGTTTTCCCCGTTGATAAAGCTGATCGGCGGATTGCCGGGATGTTGGCAAGCCGGTGCCTGCACCGCCCGCACGGCTTCGGCCGCGTAACCGCGACCCCAGAACGCCTTGCGCAATGCCCACTTGATTTCAGCTTCCGGCCAGTCATTGGGATACCACAGGCCAACCGCGCCGACGACCTGCTGGCTGTCTTGTTCCACTACCGCAAACGGGCCATAGCCGCGTAGCTGCCAATGGCCGACCATGCTGGCCATCGCCCGCCAGCTCTCGCCCTCGCTCAAGGCGCGGCGAAAGGTATAGGCGGTGCATTCCGGGTCGCGGTAGTGGTCATGCATGGCCGGCCAGTCGTCGTGAACAAACTGGCGCAGCAGCAGGCGCGGGGTGCGAAGTTCGCTAGGGAAGGGTGCTGGATTCATCGGTGTCCTCGTAAAGCGATGGCTGCGACCGTCGCAGCCTGGCCAGCATTTTTACTCAAGCGCCGGCCAGGAGAGTTTGTTCGTGTATCCATTTATTACTGGCAAAAATTTTTGATTCTTTTGCATCCAGCCCATTTTTCGCTGCGTATCAGGAGGTGGACGGGCCATTGGTCGCCCCCAAACCACTTTTTGATGGAGAGCAAGATGAAACTGAATCGCTTTGCACTAGCCTGCCTGCCTGTTGCCCTGCTGGGCGTATTTTTCAGCAACCCGGTCGCGGCTTCCAGCCACCGTGAAGCGCCGTTCATTACGCGCAATCCGAAGGTTGATGCTACCGACTTCTATATGTTCAACAGCTACGAGGCTGGCCGTGCCGGCAATGTCACGCTGATCGCCAACTACCTGCCTCTGCAGGATGCTTACGGCGGCCCGAACTATTTCTCGCTCGACCCGGACGCCTTGTACGAAATCCATATCGACAACAATGGCGACGCCAAGGAAGACCTGACCTTCCAGTTCCGCTTCAGCAACAAGCTGTCTGACCTGACCGTGCCAGTTGGCGGCAAGAATGTGTCGGTGCCCTTGATGAATATCGGCGGCATTACCGACCCTAAGGCGGCTGCCCTTAATGTGCAGGAGAGCTACAGCATTACCGTGGTACGTGGCGATCGCCGCACCGGTACCCGCGCTGCGGTGACCAATGCTGCTACCGGCGCCACCAGTTTTGACAAGCCAGTCGACTATATCGGCACCAAGTCGCTGCCGGACTACGCCGCTTACGCTGCAAAGCATGTTTACAGCGTCAATATCCCCGGTTGCAGCTCGCCAGCCAAGGTGTTTGTCGGCCAGCGCAAAGACCCGTTCGTGGTGAATCTGGGTGAAACCTTTGACCTGGTCAATATCAAGGCGCCCGCTACCGCGTTTGACAAAGCCGCCGAAGACAAGGGTCTCGATAGCCTCAAGGCCAAGAACGTGACCGCTATTGAAATGGAAGTGCCGGCCAGCTGCCTGGTCGCCAATGGCGAGCCGGTGATTGGTGGCTGGACCACCGCCAGCTTGCGCCAGGCGCGCCTGATCAATCCGGCACCGGCAAGCGGCATCAGCAATGCTTCCAAGGAAGGTGGCGCCTGGTCGCAGGTGTCGCGCCTCGGTATGCCGCTGGTCAACGAGCTGGTCATTGGCCTGAAGGACAAGGACAAGTTCAATACCAGCAAGCCGTCTGGCGATGGTCAGTTTATCGACTATGTCACCAACCCCACCTTGCCAACACTATTGGAAGTGCTGTTTGGCTCGGCCGGCGTCAAGGCACCGACCAACTTCCCGCGCAATGACCTGGTTACCGCCTTCCTCACCGGCGTGCCTGGCGTCAATCAGCCGAAGAATGTGGTTGCCTCGGAAATGCTGCGCCTCAATACCACCACGCCAGCGGTGCCCAAGGGCATGCAAAAGCGTATGGGGGTGATTGGTGGCGATAGCGCCGGCTTCCCGAACGGCCGTCGCCCCGGCGATGACGTGGTCGATATCGCCCTGCGCGTGGTAATGGGTCGCCTGTGCACGCTGAATATCGGCGGCTGTACTGCAGCACAAGCCGCGAGCGGCACGACCGACTTCACCGACGGTGCCTACCTCGATGACAGCTTCTTCGACGCTAGCTTCCCCTACCTGAAGACGCCGGTTGCGGGTGCTTCCAACTAAGTCGCTGCAGAACTGAAGTTAGCCGGCCGTTGTTTGGTCAGCAGAAGGTGGGAGGCGTCCCACCTTCTGTGTAAACAACGAGACCGTAGGCGTGATGATTTACCACTGACACATTCCCTCCCGCGTCGAGCAAAGTGGCTAAGCGACAAGGGCAGTCGGCCAGCGCAGGGGCAGCTACGCCGCCGACTGTTAGCGATAAGGGGAATGTGCTCAGTGTTTTCCTGGAGATGGCAATGAAAACCAACTTTTCGCTGTTACGTGCCGCTGGTGTGGCAATCGTGTTGGGCGGCTTGCTCGCCGCCTGTGGCGGCAGTGATGACAAGCCTGGCACCACCATGCCAACCCAGCCCGGCAGCAGTGCCGACGCCTTTACCACCCAGACGCGCAATCTGGCGGCTACCCAATCGGATGATGCCGCGCCAAGCGATATCAGCACGATTGCCGTTACCGATAGCGATAGCGCCGAACCTGTTGCACTGTAGTTGTACAAGCCCTGGTCCCCGCTGTTTGGCAGGGCCAGGCCTTGTCTGGAGAACATGATGAAAACCAAACTCACTCGCCATCTGCCTCACCTGGCCTTGCTGATTGGCCTGCATGCTACTGCCGCGCCTTGGCGTCCTACTGAACCGACCCAGGTGCTGGAAGTACTGCCGACCCGCCTGCTGGAAGGCACCCGCGAGACTGAGTTGCGCGCTATGCGCGACAAGCTGACCAAGCAGCCCGGTGATGCAGAAACCGCCGTGGCCCTGTCGCGCCAATATCTGCTGCAGGCCCGCGCCAGCAGCGATCCGCGCTACCTTGGCTATGCCGAAGCCGCGCTGGCACCTTGGGCCATGCAGGCGCGGATCCCGCCGCAAGTCCGGCTGATGCGCGCGGTGCTGGCGCAGCGCAACCATCAGTTCGACCGCGCCATGGTCGATCTCGACCAGGTGGTGAGCGAGCGGCCGCACGACGCCGAGGCGCTGCTGACCCGTGCCACCATTCGCCAGGTGCGGGGCGACTATGCGGCAGCCCGCAAAGACTGCAGCGCCTTGCTGACCCTGGATACCCTGCTGCTGGGCGCGATCTGCAAGGCGCAGGTGGATAGCCTTAGCGGCAATGCGCAGACCTCGCTGGCGCTGTTGCAAAAGCTGTCCGAGCGCCAGGCCGATAGCTTGACGCCTTCCATTCGCGAGTGGCTATGGCTGGCACAGGCTGATATTGCCCAGCGCTTGGGCGACAAGGCGGCGACGGAAGCAGCGTTCCAGCAGATGCAAAGCCAGAAGGAAGCCGGCCCGGAAAGCCGGGTAGCGTACGCAGACTACCTGCTGGAGCAAAAGCGCTATCAGGAAGTGATCACGCTCACCAGCAACGATGTCCGCAACGACAATGCCCTGCTACGGCTGGCCTTGGCCGAGAAGGCCTTGAAGCTGCCAAGTGCTGCAGGCCATATTGCTGAAATCGGCGAGCGCTTCGATGCGGCCCGCTTGCGTGGCGACCGGGTGCATCTGCGCGAAGAAGCGCGGTTCCGGCTTGGCTTGTTGGGTGATGCAAAAGGCGCACTGGCACTGGCGCAGGCCAATTGGCAGGTGCAGCGTGAACCAGCCGATGTGCGCTTGCTGCTGGAAGCGGCCATTGCCGCCGGGAATAAGGAGGTGGCAAGTCAAGTCGCCACCTGGATCAAACAGACACAGATGCAGGATGTAGCGCTAAGCCCATTGCTCCAGTCCTTGCTGGGAGCCAAATCATGAAGCGTTGCCTGACTGCCTTGTTTGCCTTGGTGCTTTGCACACTGGCATATGCCCACAAACCCAGCGATAGCTATCTCACGCTTAGCCAGCAGGAAGCGGCGCCGCAGCTGCATATGCAATGGGACATCGCTATTCGCGACCTGGATATGGCGCTGGGCCTGGATCACGACCTGGATGGCAAAGTGACTTGGGGCGAGCTGCAAGCGGCGGAAGCGCGGCTGCAAAGCTATGCGTTTGAGCATTTGCGCGTGAATGCCGGCGGCCAGGTCTGCGTTCCGCTATATCGCGGCCTGCAGGTCGACAAGCATGTAGATGGCATGTATGCCGTGATCAACGCCGAATTGTCCTGCGCCGCTGCCGATAGCTATCAGGTCGACTATTCGCTGCTGTTCGAATTTGATCGGCTGCACAAGGGCATCGTGACGCTCAAGCAGGGCGCCAGCAACCAGGTGGCCATCGCCTCTGCCGATCAGCATACCGTCACCATCAAAGCGAATGGCACTGGCCTCATCAAGCAGCTGGGCCAGTTCGTCAAGGAAGGGGTCTGGCATATCTGGATCGGCTTTGACCATATCCTGTTCCTGATTTCCTTGCTGATACCTG
>NZ_JAYRLZ010000406.1:0-2582 GCF_041904975.1 Chitinimonas sp.
TTTGGCTTTCTCACCATGTTCATCGTGCTGTTTGCACTGTCGGGTATTGGCAATGGTTCTACGTTTCGCATGATCCCGGTCATTTTCTTGACCGAGCGTCAACGGGATGCTCAGGGTAAGGGTGAAAAAGCGCATAAGCAGGCTCTGGTTGATGCGAGTAAGGAAGCGGCAGCTGTGCTTGGTTTCTCGGGCGCTATTGGTGCGTATGGAGGCTTCTTCATTCCGAAGAGTTTCGGAACGTCGATAGATCTGACTGGCGGCGTTGACGCAGCGCTCTACTGTTTTGTCGCCTTCTACCTCAGTTGCATGTTGGTCACCTGGTGGTTCTACGCCCGCAAAGGCGCCGACATGCCTTGTTGATTCAATATTGCTATCACGCAGCTTTCGCCCCGCCCTTGAGCGGGGCTTTGTTTTTTGCATAGCACGGGAACTAGTCCTTTCGACCTACGTGCCCTAGTGCGTTTGCCTTTGCAAAGTGGCTATCTGGTGAATGTTGGCGATGGGCTTCCATACGTACAGTTGCACCATCCCCGATCGTATCGGCATCCCTGGTGGATGACCCTTTGGAGAACCGCAATGAGTCACTTTCTGGACCGACTGAAGTTCATGTCCCGCGTCAAATCCACCTTTGCCGATGGCCATGGCGCGGTGGTGGACGAGGATCGCAAGTGGGAAAACGGCTATCGCGGCCGTTGGTCCCACGACAAGATCGTACGCTCCACCCATGGCGTGAACTGTACGGGCTCCTGCTCGTGGAAGGTTTACGTGAAGAACGGTCTGATTACCTGGGAAACCCAGCAGACCGACTATCCACGCACCCGGCCCGACCTGCCTAACCACGAGCCGCGCGGCTGTCCGCGAGGGGCTTCGTACAGCTGGTATGTGTATTCGGCCCAGCGAGTGAAGTACCCGATGATTCGGGGCCGGCTGGCAGAAATGTGGCGCGAAGCGCGCAAGACCATGGACCCGATTGCCGCTTGGGAATCAATCAGCCAGAACCCCGAAAAGGCCAATCGCTACAAGAGCGTACGCGGCCAAGGCGGCTTCGTGAGGGCCGACTGGGAAACCGCGACCGAGATAATCGCTGCCGCCAACGCGCTAACCATCAAAAAATTCGGCCCGGACCGCGTCATCGGTTTCTCGCCGATTCCGGCGATGTCCATGGTGTCCTACGCCGCCGGTGCGCGCTATCTGAGCCTGATCGGCGGTGCCTGCCTGAGCTTTTACGACTGGTATTGCGATTTGCCGCCGGCCAGCCCGCAGATCTGGGGGGAGCAGACCGACGTGCCCGAATCGGCCGACTGGTACAACTCGACCTACCTGATGGTGTGGGGCTCCAACGTGCCGATGACCCGCACGCCCGACGCCCACTTCTACACTGAGGTTCGCTACAAGGGCACCAAGACGGTGGCCGTATCGAGCGACTTCGGCGAAATGGCCAAGTTCGGCGATATCTGGTTGGCGCCCAAGCAGGGGACCGATGCCGCCCTGGCCATGGCCATGGGCCATGTGGTGCTCAAGGAATTCCATCTGGGCAATAAGTCGGAATACTTCACCAGCTACGCCAAGCAATACACTGACATGCCGATGCTGGTGATGCTGAAGGAACGCAATGGCTGCCTGGTGCCGGATCACTTCCTGCGCGCTGCCCATCTAGCCGGCAACCACGGTGAAGCCAACAACCCGGAATGGAAGACGCTGGAAATCGACGCAAATACTGGCGAGCTGGTCGTGCCGAATGGCGCGGTGGGCTTCCGCTGGGGCGAGGACAAAGCCGGTACCGGTAAGGTCGGTCGCTGGAACCTGGAACAGAAGGACGGCGGCTCGGGCCGCGAAGTCGATCCGCTGCTGAGCCTGATCGACAGCCGCGACGACGTGGTGGGCGTGGGCTTCCCGTATTTCGGCGCGGAACACGACGAATTGCTGGTGCGCAATGTGCCGGCCAAGCGGCTGACCTTAGCTGACGGTAGCACCGTACTGGTCGCCACCGTGTATGACCTGCAGATGGCCAACTACGGTATCGACCGTGGCCTGGGCGGCGAACACGTGGCCAGCAGCTACGAGCAGGACGTGCCTTACACCCCGGCCTGGCAGGAAAAGCACACCGGCGTGAAGCCGGCGATGGTGGTGCAGGTGGCGCGCGAGTTCGCGCAGAACGCCCACGACACCCATGGCAAGAGCATGGTGATCGTCGGTGCCGCGCTGAATCACTGGTACCACATGGACATGACCTACCGCGGCATCATCAACCTGCTGATGATGTGTGGCTGCGTAGGTCAGAGCGGTGGTGGCTGGGCGCACTATGTGGGCCAGGAAAAACTGCGTCCGCAGTTCGGCTGGGCACCTCTGGCCTTCGCGGCGGACTGGCAGCGCCCGCCGCGCCAGATGAACGGCACCAGCTTCTTCTATGCCCACACCAGCCAGTGGCGGCATGAAAAGCTGCATGTGGACGAAATTCTGGCGCCGACCGCCGACGCCGCCAAATACGGCCGCATGAGCATGATCGACCTGAACGCCAAGTCCGAACGCATGGGCTGGCTGCCGTCGTGCCAGCAGTTGCAGACCAACCCGCTGGACGTTGT
>NZ_JAYRLZ010000099.1:0-14568 GCF_041904975.1 Chitinimonas sp.
GGGCGACATAGGCCGCCGCCATATCTGCATGGGCCGTATCACCATGCAGCTGCTGCAAGGCTTCGATGCGCGCGGTCAGCAAGGACAGCCCGGTTTCCAGCTGGCCCAGCTCCACATTGAGTTCGCCCAGCACGGCGAGCAAGGATTGCCGTGTATCCGGCTGCTCGGCAAAGCGCTCGTTCACCTTTTGGCTGCCGATGGATAGCAGCTCGCGCACTGTCGTGCGGCGCGCCCGCTCCGGGTCGGCCTGCTCGCGGGTATTGGCGCGGAAGATATCGATCAGATAGGCCTTTACGGCCTCCGCCCGGTCCGCCTCTCGCTCGGCCCTGGCGGTTTGCCGGGCGGCGAGCATCGATTGCTCGCGGGCGCGCTGCTCCTCGCGCAATGCGTGGCTCAGTTCACGTTCGGCCACGTGCCGGAAATGCGCTTCTGCCTCGGCGCGATCTTGCGCCAGTGCCGCCTGCTGGCGTGCAATTGCGGCCAGTTGATCAGCGCGCCGGCCTTGCTGCTCGGCGCGGCGCTGCTGCTGTAGGGCGAGCTCCCCCCTTTGCTCGGCCAGAACACGTTGCGCATCGGCCCGCGCCGTCTGGCGCACGATCAAGGCAATATTGAACAGCAGCGCCACGCTGGCCATGGCGGCCACCGCCGCGCCTATCCAGTGACGGCGCAGGAACTTGCCCAGGCGGTAAGCCAGATGGTCAGCCCTTGCCTGGATCGGCCGCATGGCCAGATGGCGGTCGATATCGTCGGCCAATGCCCGGGCGGAGGCATAGCGCTCGGCCGGCTGCTTTTTCAAGGCCGTGGCGACGATGGTTTCCAGATCACCATGCCATAGCCGGCGCAGGCGTTCGGGCGTGGTATCGCGAGCCGCGGCGATGCTGCGCTGTTCTTCTGGCGAGAAATCGGCCAGAAATGCGCTCGCCAGGCGCCGTGGCGGCTGCTCCAGAATGGCGCGCGCCAATAGCGCCTGCGAGCGTGCCGCGACGCCATAGGGGCGGCAACTGCTCAATAGCCGATACAGCAATACGCCAAGGGCATAGACATCGGTCGCCGTGGTCACCGCCGCGCCCGCGATCTGCTCCGGCGCGGCATATTCGGGCGTCATCACTGCGGCTGCAATATCGGTCTGCTCACTGTCGCCTTCCTGATCAGCCAGCAGCCTGGCAACGCCAAAGTCGAGCAGCTTGACCTGTCCATCGGCCTGTACCAGGACATTGGATGGTTTCAGATCGCGATGCACCACCAGATTATTGTGCGCATGCTGCACCGCATCGCAGATCTGCCGGAAGATGCGCAAGCGTTCCGCCAGGCCAAGACGCTTCGCGTCACAGTAGTCATCGACCCGCTTGCCCTGCACATATTCGAGTACCAGATAGCGCCGGCCGGCACCGGTCAGCCCCGCGTCGAGCAAGCGGGCAATATTGGGGTGCGCCAGCCGCGCAAGTATTTTGCCCTCGCGGGCAAAACGCTCGTTCGCCAGCGCGTCGTCCAGCGGCGCATCGCGCAGCAGCTTGATGGCAACCTGACCCCGGTAGAGGCCGTCTTCGCGACGCGCCAGCCACACCTGCCCCATGCCGCCACTGCCGAGCGGCGCCTCCAGGCACCACGGCCCGAGCCGCAATCCCGCCAGCATCGGCTCGGCAGCATCATCTGCCGGGATGGCCGACTGGATATCCGCCATCGCCGACTGATGCATGAAGCCGCCATGCTCCGCCTGCTGGTCGGCCTCCAGCATTGCCTTCACCGTGCGCCAGCATGACGGATCTGCCTGCTGCAGCCGGGCAAGATGAAGTGCACATTCATCCGGCGGCAAGGCGGCCAGCAGATCGAACTGCTCCAGCACCTTGCGCCAGACCGCGGTATCAGCCGAGCGCGATGTGTTCATGCGCCACCCTTGATCTGCGCCAGCAGGAAGGCGCGCGCCTTGCGCCACTCGCGCTGGACCGTTGCCACCGAAACATCGAGAACAGCCGCTGTCTCCGCCTCGGACAAGCCGGCGAAGTAGCGCATTTCCACCAGCTGCAGACAGCGTGCGTTGACGCGCCCCAGCGCATTCAGGGCATCGTCCAGCGCTTCGATCTTGCCATGCGAAATCAGGTCGGCGACGGCATCGGCATCCAGGGTTACCAGCAGCACGTCGCCACCGCGCTTTTGCGCCTGGCGCTCGCGCACATAGTCGATCAGCACCGAACGCATCACCGAAGATACATAGGCAAAGAACAGCTTGCGGTTGGCAAACCGACCGCGGCCATGCTGGCCGCTCAGCCGCAGGTAAGCCTCGTGCACCAGATGTGACGCATTTAGGGAAATGGTGCCGCAACGCGACAGATGGCTGCGCGCCAAGCGCGTCAGCTCGCGGTAGACCTGCTGGTACAGGGAATCGCGCGCACCAGGCTCGCCCGATTCGATCTTCTCCAGCAGCCCGGTTATATCGGGCATGGCCAATACATCCATAAACAACCCTCTCCTCGAAAAGCGGCTGCACCAGTGCAAGTTCCGGGCCATGCACCGCCCGGCTTTGCCAGCCACAGCCGCATTTGCCGGGCAAGGTGAATAGTTGACACGACGGGGTGATGGGATTCGGTCGCCGATTGCGTCTTTACCCGGTGAAGGCAGGAGCAAGGCAGGCCGCACGGCCCGCTTTGCTTGCCGACACGGCTGTTCCGCCAATCCGCCAAGGCCACCGGCCCGGGCGGTATTCACCCGAATATGGAGAAAGACCGACATGAAGACTTCACTCAAACGCCTGGTGGTCATGATGGCCATGCTGCCCCTGGGCCTTGCCCACGGGGCCGAGCTGGCATGCAGCAGCGGCGCAGCCCCCACCGACCATCCGCGCCTTTACGTCCGCAATGCCGACCTTGATCGCCTGCGCACCTGGGCCGTGCCCAGCAATCCCCTGTACGAGCAAGGCATAAAAACCCTGGCACAAAACGGCGTGCGCATGATGGATGGCGGCACCTTGCTGTCCAGCGATAACGGTGGCACCACCTATTCGCCGGTCTACACCGAAGCCTGGGCCCATCTGTTCGCCTTTATGTCGCTGGTGTCGCCCAACCCGGCCGAGCGCAGCGACTATGCCCAGCGTGCGCGTACCCTGCTGATGACCGTCATCAATGCCGTCGACAGCGGCAGCGGCAGCAAGTGGCGCTCCGACAGCTTTGCCAGCAGCGACCGTGGCCGTTGGGTAGGACACACCCTGCCGCTTGCCGCCGACTGGATCTACCCCTGCCTGACACCGGATGATCGCGCAGCCGTACGCCGGGTATTTCTCAAATGGGCACAGAACAATGTCGATGGCTACCCGTCGCTGCTCTACTACCACAGCCGTCCCGGTACGGTCCCGGCTGGCGATGCGGCCTTGAATAACCCGGTCCTGCTCGACCTGGCCGACCCCAAGCGGCGCATGCTGCGCTATGGCATGAACAACTACTTCATGGCCCATGGTCGCAACCTGGCCATGTATGCGCTGGCCATCGACCCGTCTGACGACGTAGCCGACCCGCGCGTGGCGGCAGACAGCAATGGCAAGCTGCGCAGCTATCTGAAAACTGCGCTGCAAAAGTACTACTACGTGACCGACCACGCACTGCGCAACGACGGCCAGGGTGGCGTCAGCGCCGAGGGCATGGAGTATTACCACTCGCTGTCGTTTTCGCTGCAGATGCTGCTGGCGGTCTACACCGCCGGCGAGCTGGACCCGGCCAAATGGGGCCCGCAACTGGACCTGAACAATCACCCGTTCTGGGGCAAGGTAGCGGAAGGCTATATCCATGCCATGCCGGCCCGCAAAATCAATTCCGAGCATGGCTCGGTGTACCAGCCCTCCTGGTTCGGCGATGGCGAGCATCTGTATGAGCAGGACCAGATCGACATCTTCGGCGCCATGGGCGTGCTCAATGGCTATCTGGGCAAGAGCAGCGAAGTACAGAAAATCCGCTGGATCGAATCGGTCATTCCTCCCGGTGGCGAAACACGGCTGGTCAATCGTGCGCGATTTGACGAGAACATCAACGGTTCGATCATGAATTTCCTGTTGTTCGACCCTGCCATGGCCGGCAACCCGGCCAACGGGCCGGCGATCGATCCGCGGCCCGGTATGGCGACCAGCTTTTTTTCGCCCGGTCTCGGGCGGCTCAATGCACGCACCGGCTGGGATAACGACGCGCGCCAGCTCGATTACAAACTGTCCTACATCACCATCGATCACCAGCATGGCGATGGCAATATGTTCGACTTCTACCGCAAGGGGGAATGGCTGACCAAGGAGCGCACCGGCTATGGTGCAACGGCCGCCTCGTCCGATTACAAGAACACCCTGACCTTGCAGAACGACCCTGCCGGCAGCAGCCTCGGTTCCATCCAGGACATCTACGCGGCGCGCGGCTCGCAGTTTGCCCTGGGCGCCTCGGCCGGCTCTCCCACACTGGTGTCGCGCAGCGCCGGCACCGGCTATGTGCAGCTCACGGGCGATGCCACCAACCTCTATAACCTGACCCGCGAATACGGCAGCGCCCTTTCCGGCATCGAACACGCCAGCCGCAGTCTGGTATGGCTGCAGCCGGACCATATCGTCGTCTACGATCGCGCCCGTTCCACCCAGGCCAATCGTGCCAAGGCCTGGTGGCTGAATATGCCCGGCGTACCTACCATCAGTGGCAACAGCTTCAGCGCCACCACGCCGGGCGGCCAGAAGCTGGCGGTACGCAGCCTGCTGCCAGCCGGCGCCGAGCCGCGCTGGGTCAATAGCGACCCGACGCTGGAAAGCTGGGCCATGGCCACCATGGACCCGATGGGCGGCGGCAGCAGTACCGGCCAGAACCGCATCATGGTGGCGGCACCGGGTGCACCACGCGAGGCCGCCTTCCTGCATGTGATCCAGGGCGCCGATGCCGGCGCCACCATCGACAATGCCACCCTGGTGAGCAGCAACAGCGGTAGCGCGCTGGAAGGCGCAGCCGTCGGCAGCAATCTGGTGTTGTTCACCAAGCGCCTGGACCAGCCGTTTACCGGTAGCAGCTATATCGCACCAGCCGGTGCACGCACCCACTACATCGTCGGGCTCACGCCGAATACCAGCTACCGCTACAGCGTCAGCAATGTCGCCAGCGGGCGCCAGATCGATCTTGGTGGCAGCAACGGCAGCAGTGCGACCACCGATAGCGGCGGCGTACTGGTACTGGCGCTCGACGATGCGCCGGCGGCCACCCTGCCCGGCGCCCCGCTCAATGTCAGCGCCGTGGCCGGTGTACAAAGCGCTAATGTCAGCTTCAGCGCCCCGGCTGGCAATGGATCGGCGGCCATCAGCGGCTATACCGTGGTTTCCAGTCCGGCCGGCGGGGTAGACAGCAATGCCGGCAGCAGCAGCCTCAACCATCTGCTTACCGGCCTGACCGCCGGCACGCCCTACACCTTTACCGTAGTCGCCAGCAATGCCAGCGGAAGCGGCCCGGCATCGGCGCCATCGGCACCGGTCACGCCGCTCGCCGCTCCGAAAACCGCGCAAACCATCAGCTTCGCCGATCCGGGCAATCAGCAGGTCGGCGCGACGATTACCCTGGCTGCCAGTGCCAGCTCGCAACTGCCAGTCAGCCTGAGCAGCACCACGCCGACCGTTTGCAGCCTCAATGGCAATATCGCCACCATGCTGGCTGTCGGAACCTGTTCGCTGCTTGCCGAACAGGCCGGCAATACCCAGTTTGCTGCAGCACCGAGAGTGGTTCGCGATCTGCTGGTATCGGCAGCGCCCGGCTCCAACACGCAGGGCAGTGTCCAGCTCAGCGCAGTGGCCAGCGGCCCGGTGGGCGCCCGCACACTGACCGCCACGGTGATCAGTGCGAACGAAGACCGGGGCAAGGCCAAGAATCTGTATGTAATGGCCTATATCCCGACCTTCAATCTGCTGTTCTTCCTGTCCAACCGGGGCTGGCAACAATGGACCGAGGGCGGCATGCCTGCCTTGCGCCAGACCAGCGCCGACCGGGTCGACTTCAATGTTTTCGGCAGCGCACTGGACCTGAGCAGCTTCAACGGCACCCAGATCTATCTGGGCTTTGCACCCGATGCGGTTGATCTGCTGCTGCACAAGAAATACAGCCTGGTGTACCAGGAAGCGCACTAAGCTGACACCCGGCCCCTCGTCCTTCCGGGCCAGGATATGCGAGGGGCGGCGATCGGCAGGCCGGGCATGGCCTGCCGATCGCTTGTCGTCCATTCTCTCGCTGGGCCGGTTCCTCGGCATTGCGTCAACGACTCAGCCCAACAGTACCGGATACAGCGAGGCCAGCAGCAAGGCGGCCATCAGCCAGTTGAAGCGACGGCGCCGCACCGGGTCGGACAGCAGCTTGCGCAGGCGGTTGCCAAGCAAGGCCCAGCAGCTGACACAGGGCAGGTTGATGGCTGCAAACACCAGGGTTGCCAGCAGGATCGCCATCCAGCCGGCGCCGGCCGGAACATAGGCACTGAATGCACCAAGCGCCATGATCCAGCACTTCGGGTTCACCCACTGGAAAAGCGCCGCATCGCGCCAGCGCATCGGCCGCGCTTGCCCGGAAACCTCGCCCACCGCGCCTGCACCGGCTATTTGCCAGGCAAGATAGATCAGGTAGGCCATGCTGCCCCAGTGCAAGAGCGACTGCAGCCAGTGCCAGCGCACGAACAGGCTGCCCAGGCCCATGCCCACGGCAAACAGCAGCAAGGCAAAGCCGGTACTGATGCCGAGGATATGCGGCACGGTACGTTTCCAGCCAAAGTTGACCCCTGATGCCAGCAGCATCAGATTGTTCGGGCCTGGTGTAATCGAGCTGACGCCGGCAAACAGTGCCAAGCTCAGCAGTGTTGTTGCTTCCATATCCGCCCCCTCCCCGGGAGCCTTGCGCAAGATGCATCGCCACTACCCAGGCAAGCACAGCGCCCAGCCTTCCGCGCTGCCCGCCTGGAACCGCGCCAGCTGGCGTCGCGCCGCACATGCGCAACGCTGGGTGAACATCCAGCCACCTCGCCTGCTGACCGCAGTCAGCCTATCCGCGACATTTGATACAATCAAAAAAGTGTTCTAGATACACTAGCCGACAATGGCGCTGCAGCGAGCCCTCGATCCGGCAGCGCCCACCATGTTGATTGACTGCGAACCATGCCGATCGCCCGCTACAAATCCATCGTTGACCAGTTTCGCCTGGCGATCGAGCAGGGCCGGCTGACGCCCGGCACCCGGCTACCGCCGATCCGGGCGCTGATGCGTCAACACGGCATTGCCCTGGCGACCGCCTCGCGTGTTTATGCCGAACTGGAGGGCTGCGGCCTGGTCAGTCGCGAATGCGGCAGGGGGACTTTCGTTCGTGACCGTAGCCAGAGGGGCGGCGAAGGGCTGGTTCATCAGCCGCATTCATCGCAGATGATCGACATGACGGCATTCAGCGCGCCGGTGATCGATGGCTGCGACAACCTGCTGCGCGATAGCCTGCGCGCCATGGCGATGGGGGGCGATATCGGCGCACTGCTGCATGCCACGCCGCATGGTGGCCGCATGCAGGAGCGCACCATATTGGCCGCGCTGCTGCAGCAACGCGGCCTCGACGCCACGGCCCGGCAATTGCTGATCGTCAGTGGTGCCCAGCACGGCCTGTCCATTGCGCTGGCAAGCCTGTGCAAACCCGGCGACGTGATCGCCGTCGACAGCCTGAGCTATCCCGGCCTGTTGGCACTGGCGCGGTCCTGCCGCCTTGATATCGCGGCCCTGCCCCAGGTGGCCGGCCATACCGACCTCGACCATCTGGCCGAGCTCTGCCGGCGGCGCCCGGTGCGCGCGGTATACACCATGCCCACCCTGCACAACCCGCTCGGTTCGGTGATGCCAGCGGCCGACCGCCAGCGCCTGGCCACGCTGGCGCAACGCCACGACTTCGCCATCATCGAGGATGCGGCCTACGCCTTTCTGGCCGACTCAGCGCCGGCCCCGCTGTTCTGCCATGCCCCGGAACACACCATCTATGTGAGCAGCCTGTCAAAAAGCGTCGCATCCGGCCTGCGGACAGGGATGCTGATCGCGCCAACACGCTGGCTGGATGCGCTCGGCAATGCCATTCGCCTCAGCACCTCCAGCACACCCTTGCTGACTGTGCATCTGGCCTGCCGCTGGATAGAAGACGGCACGGTGGCCCGCATGGAAACGGCCGAGCGGCGCGATGCACGACTACGCCAGGACCGGGTGCAGCAGCATCTGGGCCATCTTGGCGTATTGGCCCATCCGACCTCCTACTTTGCCTGGCTGCCGCTAGCCGAAGGGCTCAGGGCCGATCTGGTCGCGGCCCAGCTGGCCCGTGAAGGTATCCTGGTACTGACCGCCGAACCCTTTACCGCCGGCCCGCTCGTTCCGCATGCCTTGCGCTTGGCACTGGGCGGCATTGCCTTACCGGCGCTCGATGCGGCCCTGGCCAGGATCGCCCTCGCCGCCGCCCTGTAAGATCGCCCCGCGGGCGCTGCATGACAGGGCCATTCGCGAATCGGCCACACGGTGTTAAAGTGCGCGCTCAATTTTTGATCACGCAAACCACCCCGCCCCCGATCAAATGATCCAATTCAATCAAGTCAGCAAACGCTTTCCCGGTGGCTTCGAGGCGCTGAAGAATCTGAGTTTTCAGATCGAAGCGGGCGAGTTGGTGTTTCTGGCCGGTCACTCCGGTGCCGGCAAATCCACCCTGCTCAAGCTGATCGCCGGTATCGACAAGCCCTCCAGCGGCTCGGTGGTGGTCAATGGCCAGAATCTCGCCGCGATACGCCGTGGCGCCCTGCCCTTTGTGCGCCGCCATATCGGCCTGATCTTCCAGGATCACAAGATCCTGTTCGACCGCACCGTATTCGACAATGTGATGCTGCCGCTCGATATCGTCGGTTACGACCGGCACGAGGCGGCGCGGCGGGCGCGCGCGGCGCTGGACAAGGTGGGCCTGCTCGGGCGCGAGAAGATGAACCCGATCTCGCTTTCGGGCGGAGAGCAGCAGCGCCTGTGCATTGCCCGCGCCGTGGTACACCGCCCGGCCATCCTGCTGGCTGACGAGCCCACCGGCAATCTCGACCGTGCCTATGCGCTGGATATCATGGAGCTGTTCAAGAGCTTTCATCAGGTCGGGGTCACCATTGTCATCTCGGCCCACGACGAGACGCTGATGGCCGACTATGGCCGCCGCATCCTGCGCCTGAACAAGGGGCAGTTCACGCAATGATGTTATTGGCATTGCAGAACAATGACGCGCAGGTCCTGCGCCCGGCACAGCCGGGCGTTCGCCAGCTAAGATGGCTGAAGCGGCGTTCGCTGAATGGCTCCACTCCCCCCGCCCTCACCCGGCCACCTCTCCCGAGTACAAGCGCCGCCGCGAGGGAGCCCTTCGGGTTGATTTTTTTGGCAGCGCAGAACAATGACGCGCAGGCCCTGCACCCGGCAAAGCCGGGTGTTAACCAGCTGCGATGGCCCAGATGGTGCTCGCTGATTCATTCCACTCCCCCCGCCCTCACCCGGCTCCCCCTCCCGAGTACAGGCGCCGCCGCGAGGGGGCCATTCGGGTTGATTTTTTTGGCATCGCAGAACAATGACACGCAGAGCCAGCGCCCGGCACAGCCGGGTGTTAGCGGGCTGCGATGGCTGAAGCGGCGCTCGCCGATTGACTTCACGTCTGAAATTACCCCGGCGCCATTGAATGGCGCCCTTCTTCTAGGTGGCCTATGAAGCACTGGTTTCGCCTGCATCGTCTGGCACTGGCATCCACCCTGCGTCTGTTTCTGGCCAATCCGCTGGCTTCCCTGCTCAATCTGCTGGTAGTCGGCATTGCCGTGGCGCTGCCGCTGGGTCTGTATACCGTGGTGGCCAATCTGCAGCAGCTGGCCGGGCGTCTGCCCACCGAGCCGCAGGCCAGTGTGTTTTTGACGCCATCGGCCAATGCCGCCGATCTGGCGCGGGTACAGGCGCTGGTCAAGGCCGATAGCCATGTGCTGGCGGTGCGCCATATCAGCCGCGATACCGCGCTCAAGGAGCTGGAACAATCGAGCGGCATGAGCGAATTGCTGGCGGGCCTGGGCAGCAACCCCTTGCCCGATACACTGTCGCTTACCCTGAGAGAAGGCGATACCGCGGGCCTCGAGGCACTGGCCACCCGCTTGAAGGCCGATGCGGCAGTAGATCAGGTTCAGCTCGATTCAGACTGGGCAAGGCGCCTCGCCAGCATCATCCAGGTCGGGCGCGAAGCCAGTAATACCGTGGCCGCCCTGTTCGGCGCCGGGTTGTTGCTGGTAACGGTCAATCTGATCCGCATGCAGATCCTCACCCGGCGCGACGAGATCGAGGTCAGCAAGCTGATCGGTGCAACTGACCCGTTCATCCGCCGCCCCTTTCTGTATTTTGCCCTGTTGCAGGGCCTGCTCGGCGGCCTGGTCGGCCTGGCGGTGGTCGCCCTGTCGCTGGATCGCCTCAACGGCCCGATCGCCCAGCTGGCCAAGCTGTATGGCGAGCACTTTGCCCTCAAGCTGCCCGAGCCGGTGGCGCTGGCGGTGGCACTGGCCATCGTCCTGCTGCTGAGCCTGCTCGGTGCCGCATTGTCGGTGCGCCGCCATCTGCGCGCACTGGACACCTGAACTGGAGACCCGAATGAACCAGGCCAACTGGACTGCCGTTGACGACTATTTCTGCCAGCTACTCGTGCCAGAAGACGAAGCGCTGCGCGCTGCGGTGCGCGACAGCGATGCCGCCAGCCTGCCGGCGCACCAGGTCGCGCCCAATCAGGGCAAATTGCTGCAGCTGCTGGCGCAGATCTGTGGCGCCCGGCGCATTCTGGAGATCGGCACGCTGGGCGGCTATAGCACCATCTGGATGGCACGCGCGCTGCCCGCCGATGGCCAGCTGGTCAGCCTGGAATTCAACCCGCAGTATGCCGAAGTGGCCCGGCGCAATATCGACCGCGCCGGCCTGAGCGACAAGGTGGACATCCGCATCGGCCGCGCCGGCGACTTGCTGCCGCTACTGGCCAGCGAAGGCGGTGCACCCTTCGATCTGATCTTTATCGACGCCGACAAGCCGAACAACCCGCTCTATCTCGACTGGGCACTGAAGCTGGCCCGCCCCGGCACCCTGATCATTGGCGACAATGTAGTGCGCAATGGCGCAGTGGTCGACCCGGCCAGCGATGATGCCAATGTGCAAGGCGTACGGCGCTTCAGTGAGCTGATGGCTGCCAACCCGCGCCTCTCCGCCACCGCCTTGCAAACCGTCGGCAGCAAGGGTTGGGATGGATTCTCGCTGGCGCGGGTGATGGCATAAGCCCCAGGCTGAGCCGGGCCAGAGCATCGCTTGAAATTCCGTCGTAATCAGGATCATTCATGGAAAAATTCGAAAAGATCGATCTACGCAGCCTGGCACTGGCGCAAGCCGTCGACACCGACTACCCGCTGGCCGACTTGTCCAAGGCCAGCCTGCTGCTTCTGAACCAGCGCCCGCAGCACTACCCGAAAGAGCAGCATGCGGTGGCCGAGCGTATTGTGGTCATCGAAGGCAGCATTTCCATCGTCTGCGAGGACGGCCGACAGCTTGACGCACTGGCCGGTGAAATGATCGTGATTCCGGCAGGCCTGGCGCATGCATACGGCGAGCAATCCAATGGTGCGGTGCTGGTGGTGTTTGGCGCCAGCAGCGCTGGCGACCTGTGAAATCGCCAAGCAACTGCCGCCCCTTCGCCACGGAGCCGCGGTGAAGGGATAGCTCGATCGAGGGTGATTGGTCCGGCAACCCCCTCTCCCCAGCCCTCCCCGTCAAGGGGGAGGGGCGCTAAGCGCAAGTGAAGGCCGCTAAAAGCCATATGGTCTTGCCCACGGCCTGACTTTGCGACAGGCTGGCACCCGAACCGAATTGCGTAATCCTTCATCACCACGCTGCAAGCCCATCACCGCCCGCGCCCAAGGTACGGTAGCGCTACCGCCACACGGGTGCCCGGCCGGCTTTCCAGTCACCCGGCAGCCCCGCAGCGACGCTTGTACTCGAGGGGCGTGGCAGAGGGTGGGTTAAACCAGTGAAGGGCCGATTGGCCATACACCGCAGTTCAAGCCCCGGGTTTCCCGGGGCCGGCAATGTGAGCGGCTTGCCCGCCAGGCCCATTACTTTTTGAGGAAACACCATGCGTATCACTTTTATCGGCGGCGGCAATATGGCCGGTGCCATTCTGGCCGGCCTGCATGCCCGCTATGGCAACGAGATGCAGCTGCATGTCGTGGATCGCAATGCCGACAAGGGCGAGCGTTTCGCCCGTGACTATGGCGCCAGCCATAGCCTGGCCCTTACCGACAGCGATCTGGATGCCGATGTGCTGGTATTGGCCGTGAAGCCGCAGCAACTCAAGGAGCTGGCCGCGCAGATCGCGCCGCAGCTGCGCGAACAGCTGGTGATTTCGGTTGCGGCTGGCGTGCGTACCAGCAAGCTGGCCAGCTGGCTGGGCGGCTACCAGAAGCTGGTCTGGGTGATGCCGAATACACCGGCCCAGGTCGGCGCCGGCGTATCGGGCCTGTATGCAACCGCCGCTGTAAGCGCCAGTGAACGCGACACGGCGGCGCGCCTGTTCGAGGCGGTCGGCCAGGTGGTGTGGCTGGATGATGAGGACCGCATGGACAACCTCACCGCCATCTCCGGTTGCGGCCCGGCCTATGTGTTCCTGATGGTGGAAGCCCTGACGGCAGCGGCGCAGGCGCAGGGCTTTGATGCGGCCAGCGCGCGCAGCATGGCCGAAGGCACCTTCTTTGGCGCGGTCAAGCTGCTGCAGCAATCAGGCGAGGACGCCGCCACCCTGCGCGCCAAGGTCACCTCCAAAAAGGGCGTCACCGAGCAGGGCATACTCAGCATGCAGGCCGATGATCTGGCCGGCGTGATCGCGCGCGGCGTCGAAAAAGCACGCCTGCGCTCGATCGAGCTGGGTGAGCTGCTCTGAGCCGCAACGCTTGGCTGTTGGCGGCCTCGCTGTTCGCCACCTGGTTTATCTGGGGCTCGACCTATCTGGCGATCAAGCTGACCTTGCCCAGCCTGCCACCGATGCTGGGCGGCGCCATCCGCTACCTGCTGGCCGGCCTGCTGATGCTCTCGCTGGCGCGCTGGCGGCGTGAGCCTTGGCCGGCCTGGCGTGAAACCCGCCATGCGGCGGTAGCCGGCGGCCTGGCCCTGGCCATCGGCAATGGTGCGGTTTGCCTTGGTGCGCAGCGCGCACCAAGTGGTCTGGTGGCGCTGATTCTGGCTGCGACACCGCTATTCTCGGTGCTGATCAACCAACTGCTCGGCCTGAAAGCCCGGCCGATCGAATGGCTGGGTGTGCTGCTGGGCTTGGCCGGTGTCGGGCTGATCCAGCAAGGCGCTAGCGGCTTTCACGACATGCTGGGCCTGGCCATTGTGCTCGGTGGCGCCCTGGCCTGGGCAGTCAGCGCGGTGATCCTGCCACGCCTGAGCATGCCGACGCCCTTGCATGCGCTGGCGATACAGATGCTCGGTGGCGGCCTGTTCAGCCTGCTGGTATCGGGCGCGCTGGGCGAATCCTGGCGGGCCATGCCGGATCGCACGGCCATGCTGGCCCTGCTGTATCTGGTATTCGCCGGCTCGCTGGCGGGCTACAGCGGCTATTTATGGCTGCTCAAACACAGCCGGCCGGCGCTGGCCACCAGCTTCTTCTGCGTGAATCCGCTGGTGGCGCTGGGCCTCGGTGCGCTATGGGGTGGTGAAGCGATCAGCCGCGATATGCTGGGCGGCATTGCCCTGGTGATTGCGGCGGTAGCCTTGGTTCTGTATGGGAGCCGGCCTGAGGCCAAGGCCGGCTGACCGGGCAGTCTATTCGTCTGCCAGCTCCGACTGCGGCAATACCCAGGGCTCGGCGGCCCCCGCCTCATACCATTCACGCATCGCAGGCAGCGCCAGCAGATGGTCAACCCAGGCCTGAGCGCGGCTAGGCAATGGAATGCCATAGGTATGACAGCGCGTGGCGACCGGCGCATACATGGCATCGAGCACGGTGAATGGCCCCATCAGGAACGGACCACTGGTGGCGAAACGCGCCCGCAAGCTCTCGGCCAGTGCAGCAAAGCGGGCAACATCGCGCTCCACCTCAGCCGTGCGGCTACGCCGGATCTGCCGCCGCACATTCATCGGGCAATGCTGGCGCAGGGCGCCAAAGCCGGCGTGCATCTCGGCAGCCAAGGAGCGCGCCTCGGCGCGCAGAACTGGGTCGGCCGGCCACAACTGCTTCTCCGGAAATCTTTCGGCCAGGTATTCGCAAATGGCAATCGACTCCCACACGCTGACGCTGCCATCGACCAAGGCCGGCACCTTGCCAGTGGGCGCATAGTGCAAGGCCAGGTTGGCACTGTCGGGCTCGTACAGGGGTATCAGCAACTCCTCGAAGGCAATGCCAGCCTGTTTGAGTAAAAGCCAAGGACGCAGCGACCACGAGGAATACGCCTTGTTGCCGATGACCAGTTTGAGCATGAACAATTCTCCGGTTTGCAATTCAAGTGAGGCTAGGCTCTGTTGACGTTTTGTCGACGGTCGCGCTGGGT
>NZ_JAYRLZ010000407.1:0-2580 GCF_041904975.1 Chitinimonas sp.
ATCGTCCATCAGCTGCAGCAACATGAACACCTCGTCGCCAATCGAATAGGCCTTGGCGGTAGGAATGAAAATGCCGCCCCCTTTGGCAAACGGCATATAGGCGGCAAACAGGCCGGCCTTTTCCTTGATGCTCAGCGACAGTACGCCGCCGGCACGCGGCGCAGCGGCAGCAGTGGCTGCGGGTTTGGGTGCTTCAGCCATGATGAAACCTCTATCCCTTGCCAGCAGCGCGCATCGCCTGCTGGTATGCAAACAACAATTGCTCGAACACCAGGCGGGCATTGAGCGGATGACTGGCCAGACGCTTTGCGGCGATCACTTGATCATGAAAACGCATCAGCCTGACCGGATCGAGCGCCTGCGCCAAGGGCGCGAGGCGCGATGCTTCGTCCGGATAATAGCGGACAGACTGCGCCAGGCCCAAGCATGCCAGGTCATAGACCCAGCGCGCCAGCCAGTCGCACACGCGCGCCACCTCGGTTTTCTGTTTATCAAGCCGCTCGGCAACCGCCAATGCATCAAGCTGGCGCGGTTGCGCCAGATCGGCCAGCAAGGCGCGGCGCACCGCCAATATGCTGGCGTCAGCACGCTCCAGCGCCGCCAGTGGCGCCCCGCCGCTTTCCGCCAGATGGCTGGCCGCGTCATCGAGGCCTTGCTGCTCCAGCCAGGCCAGCGCCACTTCGCGTGCCGGCAAGGGCAAGGGCACGCGCCGGCAGCGGCTGCGTATGGTGGGCAGCAAACGCCGCCATTGGTGGCTGACCAGGATGAACATGGCACCGGGCGGCGGTTCTTCCAGAGTTTTCAGCAGCGCATTGGCAGCCTGGGTGTTCAGCGCTTCGGCCGGCTGGACGATGGTGACGCGTCCGCCGCCACGATGGGCGCTCAGGTGGACAAAGTCGTTCAGTTCACGCACTTGGTCGATGGTGATCCAGGCCGAGGGCTTTTTCTTGGCCTTGCTGTCTTCCTCGACCTCTTCGCTATCGGCCGCCGGCAGCAGCTCGCGAAAATCCGGATGATTGCCGGCGACAAACCAGCGGCAGGCATCGCACTGGCCACAGGGCTTGTCCGCCGTGGTCGATTCGCACAGCAGCGACTGGGCCAGCTGCCGGGCAAAGGCCAGCTTGCCAATGCCGGGCTCGCCAGTCAGCAATAGCGCATGGTGCTGGCGTTCGCCCTGGGCGCGCAGAGTCTGCCAGTCGTGGTCATGCCAGGGGTAACGCATCAGGCGGCTTCCAGTTGCTGCACCAGCAGGGCCAGATCGGCCTGGATTTCAGCGAGGCTGCGGCTGGCATCAATCCGCCGGATACGGCCGCTTGATGCGGCCTCGCGCGCCAGATAGGCCGCACGCACCCGCTCGAAAAAGGCGTCCTGCTCGCGCTCGAAGCGATCCAGCTCCCGGCCATTGGCCAGCCGCGCCCGGCTGACTTCCAGCGGAATATCGAACAGCAGGGTCATATCGGGCTGCAACAAGCCATCGGCGCGCGCCTGCACCCAGTGTTCCAGCGCAGCGAGCCGCTCGACGCCCAGCTCGCGCCCACCGCCCTGGTAGGCAAAGCTGGCATCGCTGAAGCGATCGCACACCACCCAGCGGCCGGCAGCCAGCGCCGGCTCGATCACCTGCGCCAGATGCTCGCGCCGGGCGGCAAACATCAGCAAGGCTTCGGTGTCGATATGCATGGGCTCATGCAGCAATAGCTCGCGCAGTTTTTCACCCAATGGTGTGCCGCCGGGTTCGCGGGTCACCACCGGCTCGATGCCGCGCCCGCGCAAATGGGCAGTCAGCCAGGCCAGATGCGTGCTTTTGCCGGCGCCATCGAGGCCTTCCAGCGAAACAAAGCGTCCACGCGACATTATTTGCCTCCCAGCTGATAGCGGCGCACCGCCTGATTGTGCTCGGCCAGGGTGGCGGAGAAATGCGAGCTGCCATCGCCCTTGGCGACAAAATACAGTGCTTTGGAATTGGCCGGATTCACCGCCGCCTGCAAAGCGGCCTCGCCCGGCATGGCGATCGGCGTCGGCGTCAATCCGGCGCGGGTGTAGGTGTTGTAGGCGGTGTCGGTTTCCAGATCGCGCTTGTGGATATTGCCGTCATAGCGCTCGCCCAGGCCGTAAATCACGGTCGGGTCGGTCTGCAGGCGCATGCCGATGCGCAGCCGGTTATTGAAGACCGCCGCAATCATTGGCCTGTCGCCCGGCTTGCCGGTTTCCTTTTCGATAATGGAGGCGAGGATCAAGGCCTCATACGGCGACTTCAGCGGCAGGTCAGCCGCGCGCGCCTCCCAAGCGATATCGAGCTTTTTGCGCATCATCAGGTGGGCGCGCTTGAGCAATTCGAGCTCGGAGCTTTGTTTGGTGAAGTGGTAGGTATCCGGGAAAAACAGGCCTTCCGGTGTTGGCAGCCCTTCATCCAGCGCGGCCACAATGGCCTGATCGTCGAGATTGGCGGTGTCGTGGCGCAAGTCAGGATTCTTGGCCAGCGCTGCCTTGAGCTGACGCCAGTTCCAACCCTCGACTATGGTGATCACCCCGCTGCTGACATCGCCCTCGGTCAACTTCGCCAATAGCTGCAAGGGAGTGACC
>NZ_JAYRLZ010000100.1:0-14482 GCF_041904975.1 Chitinimonas sp.
CGCCATCGATTCACCCTGGAAGGGCAGGGTGCCGACAGTCATCTGGTACAGCATCACCCCCAGCGAAAACAGATCGGAGCGACCATCGACGCGTTTGCCTGAAAGCTGCTCGGGCGACATATAGCTGGGCGTACCCAGCACCATGCCGGTCTTGGTCTTGCTGGCATCGGTAATGCGCGCAATGCCGAAGTCGGTGACCTTGACGATGCGCGTATCCATTTCATACATGACATTGGCCGGCTTGATATCGCGGTGCACCACGCTTTGCTTGTGGGCGTAGTCGAGCGCATCGGCCACCTGGGCGGCGATATTGAGCACGTCGGGAATCGGCAGCAGGGAGCCGGCCTTGGTTTGCGGGGCCAGGTCCTTGCCTTTGAGGAATTCCATGGCGATGTAGCACAGATCGTGTTCTTCGCCGGCGTCGTAGATGGTGACGATATTCGGGTGATTGAGCCGGCCGGCGGTTTCGGCCTCGCGGAAGAAGCGGGTGCGTGCTTCTTCCAGCTCGCCCGGCTCGAATTCCTGGCTCAGTGCCATGGTCTTGATCGCCACTACCCGGCCGATCTTCGGGTCCTTGCCCAGGTAAACCACGCCCATGGCGCCCTTGCCCAGTTCCTTTTCCACCTGGTAGCGGCCCAGCATCGGTTTTTCCACCGCACCGCCTTCCAGTACCAGGGTGCTGGCATTGCTGCGATTGCTGCCGCCGCCCAGGATGACCGTTTCTGCCATCTGGTGGGCGCGGTCGAGCTTTTTGTTGATGTCCTTGAATTTGGGATTGAAGGCGGCAATGTGCTGGTAAACGGTTTCCGCCTTGTTGAACTGGCGCTTGCGTTCGAAATCGAGCGCCAGGTTGTACAGGGTGTCGGCCATGCTGTCGTCCATCGGCACCTTGCGGAATTTGTCGAAGGCCATATCGAGCTGGCCCTGCCCCTGGAAGGCGAGGCCGAGCATGCGGTTCGATTCGGCAGCCGACAATTCCGAGCGCTCCATGCCGCGCTCGGTAGTGAGAAAGCGCTTGGTGGTGAGCACCAGATGGCCGACCACCAGCAATACTGCGGCACTCATCAGCTTCAGCCAGATCAGCTGGGTGGTGATCAGCACAAAATGGGTAAGCAGCAGCGCGGCAAAGCTGCCGCCGGTGACCATGGCCGCCGGGCCGGCTTTCAGCCTTGGCAGCAGCAAGGTCAGATACAGGGCAACGACAAGGCCCAGCGCCAGGCGCAGATAGTCGCCCCAACCCGGCACGGCGAATGAATCCTGCTGCAGCAGGCTGGAGATATTGTTCGCTACCAGCACCACCGGGCTGGTGGCCGGGTCGATCGGGGTGACGAAGCTGGTGCCGATGCCGGCAGCGGTAGAGCCGATCAGCACGATCTTGTCGCGATACTTCTCCGCCGGCACCTTGCCGCTCAGTACATCGAAGAAGGAGTCGGTCGGGAAGGCGGAGCGGCCATTCTGCGGCTTGTAGTAATAAGAGTACGAGGTGCTGTGGGCGGTGGTCGGTATCAGCAGGCCGCCAACCTGGATGCCTTCGCCGGGCTTGATGCTGATCTGCTTGGGCGGAATGTTCAGCGTCTTGGCCACGGTCATCAGCGAGATCGACGGGTAGAGCTGATCGTAGTAGCTCATCACCAGGGCGTCTTCGCGCACCACACCGTCGGAGTCGGGCAGGCTGGTCATAAAGCCGATGGCGGCGGCTTTTTCGCCAAGGCGGGCGATGGGCGCGGCCATGGCGGCGCTCGACAGCGGCTTGGCTTCGCCGGCGGCTTGCAGGCCATTGCGGGTGATAAAGGTCGGCGTAGCTGCATCCGGATTGCCCTGCGGCGTACCGCGTGCCAGTAGCATCGGAATCAGAACATTGCCGCCCTTGCCGATGCTGTCGGCCAGCTGGCCGTCGAAATCGAGCTTGGATACCGCTTCATCGAGCAGATTGCCGAATTGATCATTACCGGCGATGACGGTGCCGTCGGCCGCCACCGTGGTGCCGGCATTTTGCTTGCGGTAAATGTCGCGAATCTGCCGCAATACATCGGTGCCTCTGTCCTGTTGCGGCTCGGTAAACAGGATGGTGCTGACCACTGCCTTGGGCTTGGCGGCAACCAGCTTGTCGAGCAGTTGCGCATGTACATCACGCGGCCAGGGCCAGCGGCCGATATTGTCGATGCTTTGCTGGTCGATCTCGATAATGGCGATGCGATCGCTGGGTGCGCGGCTGCTCAGCCCCACGCCCAGGTCATAAGCCTTGTACTCCAATGCGGCGAGCAAATTACTGCCGGCGCCCGCCGCTGCAAAGACAATAACGGTACACAGGCCGACAAACCAGTCGGCCTTCCAGAAAGCAGTCTTCATTGTTTCTCCCTACTTCATTGGCGCCACACAAGACCTTGCGGTGGCGTTGGCTGCTCTGCGAATTGTTGGAAGATTAGATGGCACGGCCGTGCAATGCTAGTGTTTGCGCCGATTTCCGCCGGGATGGGTGCGCTTGCGTGTTCCGTGCAACGCGGTCGTGACGGCGTTCAGTGGCCTGATTGCAGCAGTGGCACTCCTTGCCGGAAGGCAGCCCAGGCTTCGGCGTGATATTCCTCCAGATGGCGGTGATCGCGTTGCCAGCCGAACAGGGCGACTGCCCGCCCGGCCAGGGTGGCGGGGATGGGTTTGAATTCTGACAGGCCGACCATCAGCTCGGCTTCGAACAGATGGCGCACATCGACATTGATCAGGCGCTCGTCGTCGGCCAGGCGCTCCAGTTCCGGCAAGGCGGCTTGCTCGCCTTCGCTTTCGGCGAGATTGAGCAGGCGATCCACCGCATCGAGCGCATCGGCTTCCAGCATGCGCAGTTTCAGCCATTCGACCGTTTTCGGGTCTTTTTCACCCAGCCAGTTGCCCGGTTCGATCCAGCCGAACAATTGCATGCCGGCGCGCAGGAATTCATCGTGATTGGCGGCAATATCGCAACAAATCCACAGCATGCCGTCCTCGAACAGCTGCCAGGCGAGCGGGTCGCGCTGTTGCGGGTCGCGTAGCGAAAACTGGTCGAGCATCTGTTCCAGTGCGGCCAAAGCTTGTTCACTGGTGCCGCGCTCGTTCAATTCCGCCATTTTTTCGATATGCGGGCGGAACAGGTTTTCCAATTCGACTTCGCGCGGTGGCCGCTCGGCTCCGTCGGCCTGTATTACCGGTGGCTGGCGGCGCAGCTCGTCGGCCGCCCACAGTGCCGCCTCGAAGGCGTCGCGCAGTTGCTGGAACGCCTCGGGGTCGTCTTCCGGCCGGGTGGTTTTCAGCAGCCTGGCATAGGCGCGCTTGATGTCGCGCTCGTCCGCGGTGGCGGCAATCCCCAGGACTTGCCAGCATTGGCTTGCATTCATCGTGATCCTCGCTCTGTCTGCGCGCCCCGCTTCGGTCGCTCGATCCAGCCTGATCGGGCGCAAGACGCCGGCAGTAAGCCGCATTGCCAAGGCGGCGTCAATTTGCACACAGCTGCGATGGCCTTGTGTGGCGCCCTGCCCGCGTTTATAGCCAGCTTTCGCCTTCTATTTCATCGAGTGCCTGTTTCAGCGCTTCGCGGGCTTCGGCGATGCGCGCTTCATCCTGCAATTCCAGCTGGCCCTGGAATTGGGCAGTGGCCTGGGCGACCCAGGCGCGCTGCTCGCCCAAGGTCTGCTGGAACAGTCGGTCAGCGCGGGCCAGCAGGGTGGCATTGGGCAGCAATTCGCGCGGATGGATCTTCAGCTTGGCCAGGGCGGCCAGTCGCTCGGCAATCTGCTCAGTGGTGAGTACGCCGGGGTTTTCCTCGATCAGCAGGCGGTGCTTCTCGCCGGTGGCTTCCACGGTCATTTCGGCTTCCAGCAAGCCGTTGACGTCGTAAGTAAAGCGGATCGCCACCGCCATCTGGCCGGCAGGGCGCGGCGGCACCGGAATGGTGATCTCGCCGAGAAACACATTGTCTTTCACCTGGCGGCTTTCGCCCTGATAGATGTTGACGTTCAGGGCGATCTGGTTGTCGGCAACCGTGTTGACCGTTTGCTCGCGCGAGATCGGCACCACCGAGTTGCGCTCGATGATGGGCAGGTAAAAGCCGGGCTGAAAGCGCCCCGGCACCACCTGCTCGCTCACTTCCACGCCCAGGGTATAGGGGCAGACATCGGTCATCACTACTTCACGGAGCGCGACATCGCGTGCCTTCAGGCCGGCCATTACCGCCGCGCCCTGTGCCACCACCTCATCCGGGTTCAGATTCATTGCCGGCATGCGGCCGAACAGCTTGGCTACCAGCTTGCGGATGATCGGTTTGCGGGTGGCGCCGCCAGCCAGCACGATCTGGTCGAGGTCGATGGCCTTGAGCCTTGCGTCGCGCAAGGCACGCTCGATCGGCTCGCGGATGCGCTTGAGCAGCGGCTCGGCGCGTTTGAGAAAGTCGCTGTCGCTGATCTGCCAGCTCAGGCTATTGCCCTGATGCTGGATTTCCATTGTGTAGCTGTCGCCGCTGCTCAGTGCGCGCTTGGCTTGCTCGGCCTGCTTGCGCAGCGCCTGGTAGACGGCCGGGTCGGCGGTCTTGTCGCTGATGCCATGGTGCCGGCCGACTTCTTCAATAAATCCGTCGATCAGCAATTCGCTGAAGTCTTCACCGCCGAGGAAATTGTCGCCGGCCGAGGCGCGTACTTCCATTACCCCTTCAAATAATTCGAGGATGGAGATATCGAAAGTGCCGCCGCCGAGGTCGAATACCAGAAAACGGCTCTCCGGCTCGCTCTGGTGCAGGCCATAGGCCAGCGCTGCGGCGGTCGGTTCGTTCACCAGCCGCTCCACGCGCAGGCCGGCCAGCTGCCCGGCAATCTTGGTGGCCTTGCGCTGTGCATCGCTGAAATAGGCCGGTACGGTAATCACCGCCTCATCGACGGTTGCACCAAGAAAGCGCTCGGCATCGGCCTTCAGCGACTTCAGCACCAGGGCCGATAGTTCTTCCGGCCGGAACCATTGCGTGCCAAGCCGGGTCTGCCGGTCCGAGCCCATATAGCGCTTGAATACCGAGGTGGTCAGATCGGGATGGGTGATCAGCCGCTCGCGCGCCGCCTGGCCGACCAGCACCTCGCCCTGATCATCAAGTCCGACCACCGAGGGTGTCAGCGTCTGGCCCAGGGCGTTGGGAATCATGATGGCCTGTCCGTCGCGCCAGATGGAGACAAGGCTATTGGTGGTGCCGAGGTCGATGCCGATGATCATGGATTTGCAGTGGGGTAAACCGTTTGGGCGGCCATTTTACGTCAGGGCGGGGTGGTGCGCCGAAATAGCCGGAGCAATCGCGGGTCGGTCAAGAATTTGCATAGGCAAATGTGCAACGGAGTGCGCCCGGCCGACATGGCGAGGTCGACCAGGGGCGCCGGATTCTGCGTCGTGTTTCACCCGGCTGGCCGTGCAACTATTCCGGCACGACATTGCAGCCATGCGCCGAATCATTTGGCGATGCTCGCCGCTTCGCCTAAGCTCTTTGTCTTGTTGGCGTTGCTGGCCCGCCACGGCGCCTGCAATGTCGCATGCGGTTTTTTTGCGAAGCGCCGCCCACGCGCTGCGCCGGGCGGAAGGTTGGCGAATGTCGCCAGCTTGGCAAAATGTCCGTCAAAAAATATGAATCAGATCGTTAGAAAACTTCGCTATCTACTGCGCGGTGTCGCGGGAATAATGCGCAGGTAGCCAAGTACATCTGGTTCGAATTTCTGAATCAATAAGGGAGAGGCAATGCAGAACCAACATCGTTATTCCTTGCCGGCACGGGCGCTGCACTGGCTGGTTGCGCTGGGCATCATTGCCGCCTTTGCATTGGCGCTGTCGTTTGACGATATGCCGCTCGGGCCGGGTAAGATCAAGCTGATCAATTACCACAAATGGATAGGCATTACCGTGCTGGCCCTGGCGGCTTTGCGCTTGCTGTGGCGGCTGTTCAAGCGCCCGCCGGCCATGCCGGCACAGATGGCGCCATGGGAAAAACTGGTGGCGCATATCACCCACGGGCTTTTGTACCTGCTGATGTTCGGCGTACCGCTCGGTGGCTGGCTGTATTCCTCGGCCAAGGGCTATCCGGTGGTGTGGCTGGGCCTGGTGCAACTGCCCAATCTGATCGACAAGACCAGCGTGGATGCGGCCCATCAATTGAAGGAGCTGCATGAGTTGGGCGGCTGGAGCGTGATCCTGCTGGCCGGCCTGCATGCGGTGGCGGCGCTCAAGCACCATTTCATCAACAAAGACGATGTGCTCAAACGCATGTTGTAAGCAATGCCCGGGGCAAGCGCCCCGGCAAGTATCGGAGCGAATCATGAAGTCAGTATTGTTGTTACCGGCCCTGTTGCTGGCGGCCATGGCCAATGCGGCACCGGTGGATGCGGCCAAGAGCAGCGTCAAGTTTGTGTTTACCCAGATGAACGTGCCGGTGGAAGGGCAGTTCAAAAAATTCAACGCCGACGTGGCATTCGATGCCGCCAAGCCGGAAACGGCCAAGGTCACCGTCAATGTCGAGCTGGCCGGTGCCGACGCCGGCAATAGCGACGCCAATGTGATGATGCAGGCGAAGGAGTGGTTCGATGGTGCGCACTTCCCGCGTGCCACCTTCACCAGCAGCCAGTTCAAGGCACTGGGCAATGGCAAGTTCCAGGCGGTGGGCCAGTTTTCGCTGAAAGGCCGCACAGCTGCGCTGACTGTGCCGTTCACTGCCCGTGCCGAGGGCAATGGTCAGTGGCTGGAAGGTGCCTTCCCGCTGTCGCGGCTGGCCTGGAAAGTCGGCGAAGGTGAATGGGCCGATGTTGGCACCGTGGCCGATGCCGTGCAGATCAAGTTCAAGCTGTTTGTTGCAAAGTAAGACGGGTGTAGGCCGTCGGCCACCCCGTTCGCATCGTTAACCGAAAACCGGAGTTACCCCATGCAAAGCAAACTGATCGTGTCCCTGTTGTCCGCCGCCCTGGCCGCTGCTGCGTTCGCCGCACCGGAAAAGCTGGTGCTGGAACCGACCCACACCAAGCCGACCTTTGAAGTGAACCACCTGGGCTTTTCCACCACCCGTGGTTTCTTCAAGGACACCAGCGGCACCCTGGAGCTGGATCGCGCAGCCAAGACCGGCAAGCTGGAAGCCAGCATCAAGGCCGCCTCGATCGTGACCGGCGTCGACAAGCTCGATGATCACCTCAAGAGCAAGGATTTCTTCAATGTGGCCGAATTCCCGGCCGTGACGGTCAAGGCCGACAAGTTCACCTTCGATGGCGACAAGCCGACCAAGGCGGAAGGTTCGCTGACGCTGTTGGGCGTGACCAAGCCGGTGGTGCTCAATATCGCCTTCAACAAATGCGATACCCGCTTCACCGACCAGAAGTTTGTCTGCGGCGCCGAAGTGACCACCACCATCAAGCGCAGCGAATGGGGCATGAAGACCTATGTGCCAGCGGTTGGCGACGATATCAAGATCGCCGTGCAGGTCGAAGCCTATCGTCCTTGATAGGCGGGCTGCGCCAAAGTAATGGCGCCTGCACCCAGCAAAAAGGCCGCATTCGCGGCCTTTTTGCTTGCTTCGCGGCGAAAGCCGCTCCTGCGCTTGCCGGGAGCGGATCAGCCTGGATGCGTCCAGTGCTGGCTTACTTGTAGCGGGCTACGCCTTCTACCAGTTCCTTATGGGCGGCATCGATGCCATCCCAGCCGGTCACCTTGACCCACTTGCCCTTTTCCAGGTCCTTGTAGTGCTCGAAAAAGTGCTGGATCTGGTCGAGCAGCAGGGTGGGCAGGTCTTCGCGGCTCTTGATGTCCTTGTACATCGGGCAGAGCTTTTCCACCGGCACGGCGATCAGCTTGGCGTCGATGCCCGACTCGTCTTCCATCTTCAAGACGCCGAGCGCGCGGCAGCGCACCACGACGCCCAGGCTCAGCGGGAAGGGGGTGACGACCAGCACGTCGACCGGATCACCGTCTTCCGACAGGGTGTTGGGCACATAGCCGTAGTTGCATGGGTAGAACATGGCGGTACCCATGAAACGGTCGACAAACATCGCGCCCGATTCTTTATCCACTTCGTACTTGATCGGTGCGGCATTGGCCGGGATTTCGATGATGACGTTGAATTCGTCAGGCAGTTTTTCGCCGGGGGTGACGTTGTGCAGGCTCATGAGGGCACTCTTTGAGTTGGTGATTGGAGAGGGGCGGCGCGGCAAGGCCGCCGCGCAAACGGCGCGGATTTTACCATTCCCGCATCAGATCAAGCAGTTTTGCGTCAGCAGCAGCCGTGCTTGTTGGCGCGGCGCGGTGTGGCGGCTATACCTGACACGGTAGGCCGTCAGGGCTGGCGGGCTTTCCGGCCCATCCAACAACAAAGGGGAGATGCACCCTATGTCTGCAACCGTCGCGCTGTACTTTGCCTTGGCCTGTGGTGTGATCGCAGTTCTGTTCGGATTTGTGTCGCGACGCTGGATTCTTGCCCAGCCAGCCGGAAACGAGCGCATGCAGGAGATTGCCGCTGCGGTGCAACAGGGCGCCGAGGCCTATCTGACGCGGCAATACCGCACCATTGCGCTGGTGGGGGGCGTGCTGGCCATCCTGATCGGCGTATTTATCAATCTGACAACGGCTGCGGCCTTTGTGGCGGGGGCCGTTCTTTCCGGTGCCTGCGGCTTTATCGGCATGAATGTGTCGGTGCGCGCCAATGTGCGCACCGCCCAGGCGGCTCGCCACGGCATTCAGGCCGCCCTGGATGTGGCGTTTCGCGGTGGCGCCATCACCGGCATGCTGGTGGTCGGACTAGGGCTGCTTGGGGTGGGCTTGCTCTATGCCTACCTGATCGCCCAGGCGGCGCCGGGGGCCAGCCTGCACGACACCTTGCGGCCCTTGATGGGCTTTGCCTTTGGCTCCTCGCTGATTTCGATCTTCGCCCGGCTCGGCGGCGGCATCTTCACCAAGGGCGCCGATGTCGGTGCCGATCTGGTCGGCAAGGTGGAGGCCGGCATTCCCGAGGACGACCCGCGCAATCCGGCGGTGATTGCCGACAATGTCGGCGATAACGTGGGCGACTGCGCCGGCATGGCGGCCGATCTGTTTGAAACCTATGCCGTCACCTTGATCGCCACCATGGTGCTGGGCGTCTTGCTGCTGAAAAACGAATCCCTGGCGGCAGTCTATCCACTGGCCTTGGGCGGCGTGTCCATCATCGGTTCGATCATCGGCTGCTTTTTTGTCAAAGCGCAAAAAGGCAGCCACAACGTGATGCCGGCGCTGTACAAGGGCCTGATTGTTGCCGGCGTGGTATCGCTGGCCGGGTTTTATGGCGTGACCGGCGCGGTGGTGCCCGATGATGCGCTGGGCGGCAGCGGGGCGCAGTTCCGCCTGTTTGGCGCAGCTACCGTGGGTCTGGTGCTGACCGGCTTGCTGGTGTGGATTACCGAGTACTACACCGGCACCCAGTATGGCCCGGTGCAGCATATCGCCCGTGCCTCCACCACCGGCCACGCCACCAATATCATCGCCGGCATCGGGGTGAGCATGAAGTCGACCGGCTGGCCAGTGATGTTTGTCTGCGCGGCAATTATTGCGGCATTCTGGCTGGCCGGGCTGTATGGCATTGCCGTGGCGGCCACCGCCATGCTGTCGATGGCCGGCATTGTGGTGGCGCTCGATGCCTATGGGCCGATTACCGATAACGCCGGCGGCATTGCCGAAATGGCCGGCTTGCCCGATTCGGTGCGTGCCATCACCGACCCGCTCGATGCGGTGGGCAATACCACCAAGGCGGTTACCAAGGGCTATGCAATCGGCTCCGCCGGCCTTGCCGCGCTGGTGCTGTTTGCCGACTACACCCATGCGCTGAGCGCTCATGGCACCCGCGTGCATTTTGATTTGTCCGACCATATGGTGATCGTCGGCCTGTTTATCGGCGGCTTGATTCCGTTTTTGTTCGCAGCCATGGCGATGGAAGCGGTCGGGCGCTCGGCCGGGGCGGTGGTGGAAGAAGTGCGCCGCCAGTTCCGCGAGATCAAGGGCATCATGGAAGGCACCGCCAAGCCCGATTACAGCCGCGCCGTCGATTTACTCACCTCGGCGGCCATCAAGGAAATGATCATTCCTTCGCTACTTCCAGTGGTGGTGCCGATTCTGGTCGGACTATTGCTCGGGCCGGTAGCGCTGGGCGGCTTGCTGATGGGCACCATTGTCACTGGTTTGTTTGTCGCCATCTCCATGTGTACCGGCGGCGGCGCCTGGGATAACGCCAAAAAGCATATCGAAAACGACAATCACGGCGGCAAGGGCTCCGACGCCCATAAAGCCGCAGTAACCGGCGACACGGTGGGCGACCCGTACAAGGATACGGCCGGCCCGGCGGTGAATCCGCTGATCAAGATCATCAATATCGTCGCCTTGCTGATCGTGCCGCTGCTGCCGATGACGGGCAGCCACGTTGATCAGTCTGCACCAAGCGCGCCGGTCGTGGTTTCCTCGCCTGCACCCGCTTCACCAAGCCTGAAGTAGCGTATTCCGGCTCCCCCAAACAACACAGGCCCATTTGGGCCTGTGGGTGTTTGGGTTGGTGCGGCTATGCCTTGCCCGTGGGGCGCTCTTCGCCTACCAGATAGTCGACCTGGTGCGCCTCCCAAGGCAGTGGCACTTCCCAGCGGTGCAGCATCCGTTCCAGATCACGCTGCCGCAGGGTGCTATCGCGTTTGGCATTGCGGCGTAGCAATTCCTTATGGCCTTGCTCCAGGTAAACGATGCGCACCTCGGCCTGATAGCGGTACAGCAGCTCCAGTGTCTTGTCGCGCATCTGGGTGGAAAGATGGGTGGCATTCCACACAAATGCCTGTTTGCGCCTTAACAGATCGCGCGCCTTGTCGATGGCGTAATGGGCGGCTGCGCCATCGTTCTGGCCATGGCGCAAACCCAGCTCGGCCTTGGCGTCGTCAAACGACACGACGGCTAAGTCCGGGCAGTGCATTTCCACCCAGGTGTTTTTGCCGCTGGCCGGCAGACCGCACAGCATGGTGACGCGTGAACCGGCTTCCTGATACAGCTGCACATCCGGGTGGCCGATGCCGTGGCGGGCATAGTTGAGCCGGGTATGGGCGTCCGCCACGCTGCGCGCCTGGCCCCAAGCGCCTTCCTCCTCGCACAGCGCCTGAAACAGTGCGATTTCATCGAGCACCCGCGCTTTGTCGGCGCAGATGCGGCCTTGCATATCGGCGGTGGCCAGTGCGGCCAGCAGACGGGTATCCAGCGCCCAACTCAGGCGCCGCACCTGCCGTGCCGGATCATGCCGGGCATCGCTGAGAAGATAGAAGGGCAGCTGGTGCACCGCGATCAAGCGGCACACCGCCTCACGCTGGGCAAAGGGCAGGCCCGCTTTCCACAACAAGACCCGCGTATCGATCGCGCCACGCGGCGAATGGCCTGGCTGGCTGATGCGGCCGCTCACCGGGTCGATGCGGGTGGTGTCAGCCTTGGCCACATCGTGCAGTAGCGCGGCCAGAAACAGCACCAGGCGCTCATCCGCGCTGGCACTGGCATAGGCCTCGCTGTGGATCAAGGCCGCAAGCACCATCAAGGTATGGGTCCATACATCGCCTTCGCCATGGTAGACCGGGTCTTGCGGCGTGGATTTGGCTCGCTCCAGCGCGGGGAAAGTGCGCAGGTATTTTTCCGGCTCAAGCTCGCCGCCGGGCGTGGCGACCAAGGCGGCCAGATCAGCAGTTTGCATGTTCGCTCTCCCAATCGTGGCTCAGCGCCGGCGCGAACAGATCCACCCCCTCCGCCAGCTGGTTGGCGATAAAGGGCTGGCTGGCGTGGTGCTGGTCGGCATCAAGGATCGCCTGGACAAAATCCTGGCGTACCAGCTTGTAGCGCTCCAGCACCTGGCCGTCGTCTTCCACCTTGATATACAGGCCTTCGGCGTGCGCGCTCTTGTCGGTTTGCTGCCAGGCGCGGCTCAGGTCCAGGCCTTGGCGTGTCACTGCTAGCTCGAACGCCTGCCGCCAGTTGGCAGACCGGCCACAGGCGGGCCCGATCAGCTGCCACAGCGCATCGAGGCGCTTTGGCGCCGGGCCGCTGTACAAGACCTTGACCGGCAACACAGCAGCGCCGTTCAGCACGGCGGCGCGTTGCGGCGTAGCCAGAAAGCAGCCTTGCTGACGATCCCAGATATCGAATTCCAGAAAGTAATGCGGCAGCGCGTCATAAAACATCGCGTGTTTTTTGTGCATCCACTCGCCGAAGCAGATATAGCGATCGTCCAGTGCCGCCAGCAAGGGGGCTTCGTGCGCCACCGCCCATTGCTTGAACAGATTGAACTGGCGCTCGCGGCCGCCGCCGCTCAGGTAGTGGCCGCGTGACTGCAATAGCAATTCGCCGGCCGGGCTAAAGCTGATGCCGGCATTGCCGCCATCGAATTTTTCCTCCACCACGATATGGCGGCCGACCAGCTGCCGGTAGGGCGTTTGCCCATGGCCTTCGTCGCCGGCCTGCAGGCGCGAGCCTTCCAGATGGGGTGTGCGGGGATATTTCAGTTGCGTGGGCAGGGAATCTGCCCGCAGATACAAATCGCTCATGGTCATCTCCAATACAGACTGGACATGCCAACGACGACTCAAGACAGGAAAGACATGCATGTGCCCGAAGGGCGAATTCGCACTGAACCCACATACGGCCGCGTGCAAGAAACTGCGCGGTCATTGCATCCCGACATGATGTCGTTGGCGCTTAGTGAGTAGTGCGGGGCATGGTGTTCTCCTTGGGTACTGCAGGTTTGAAGTGAGCGGCAAGCATAATGCTGCAACGCAGCATAAGGCAAGCGATGAAAAGATGGGATTAATGCCTGCGCTTAGTAACGACTTCTGAGCTTTGCGAGTTCGCCGCTATCGCGCAGCCGGCTCAGCGCCGTGCGCAGGCGGTTGACCAGTTCAAGCGGGACTTGGCGCGACAGCACCAGAAACTGCTTTTGGCGATCGAACGTCGCAGGCAACAGCTGCACGCTATCGCCAAAGCCACTCTCAGCGATTTCGGCTTCCAGTCCGAGGTCATGGCGGTAGTAAAAGCGGCCGATACCGGCGATCAGCTTGCGCAGGTTTTCATGCTGGTCGATACCGGTGGCGTCGATCTGCAAGCCACCTTGCGCCTCCAGGATATTCACCGTGCCGGTGCCGCGATTGGCCAGAATCAGGCCTTCCTTGCCCAGGCGGCGGATATCGTCAAAGCTGCCGACCAGTACCGGATCATTCTTGCGCACCGCCATGCGGTAGCTGACTTCAAACAGGGCAATGTCGACATACTGAAACAAGGCATCGCGCTCGGTGTTACGGGTGAGGCAGGCAAAGGCATCAAGCTGGCCGACTTCCAGCAGCTTGAGCAGGCGCGGCAAGGGCAGTGGCTGGCTGCCGGTGAAATGGATCTGCGGATCGGTGCGCTCGATGGCACGCAGGATATCGATGCACAAGCCCTTGACCACCTGCTGCCCGCCTTCCTGAAGCACCGTATAGCGCGGGCTGGCTTCTTCCTGGCTGGCGGTACGCACATTCCAGTCCGCCCGTGTTGCCGTGGTGAGCAGCAGGCAAGCCAGCCAGATGATGCGCATGATCCCCTCCGTGAAAAATCCGTCCTCTATGTCTAGCAGCTGTTGCCGGGGCTGGACAGGCTGAATGCTGGGCGGTGGGATGGGGCGGTGTGAATAGAGCGGGTTGGTTAGATGGGGTGAAGGCAATCCTGCCCAATCCAGCCTACGCGCTCGACTTCCGCCTCAAATCGCCCGAATCATTGCTGCGCAAAATCGAGACTGACAGCATGGTGAAAGGCATCTCGGTCAGCGAGGCCGCAGCTGATATCGGCGATGCGTTGCGTTACACGATGATTTTGCCGGAGGAAAGCTTCAGCCAAAGCGTAATGAGCACCCTCAACCATCTCGACGCAAGCGGAGCCCAGATACTCAAGCTGAAGAACACGTTTGTTGAAGGAGCGTCGTACAAAGGTATCAATAGCAACTTCCTGACTGCCGAAGGGCAGGTGGTGGAGCTGCAGTTCCATACCGAGCCCAGCTTTGCGGTAAAACAGGCTAACCACGTGGAGTATGAGGAGGCGCGGCTAGCGAGCACATCAGCCGAGCGCCGGCTGGCGCTGGAAGCGCAGATGCAGGCCAGCGCCCACGGTGTTACCCTGCCGCCGGGCGTAGACGCGGTGCGCTTGGATCGGGTTGGGGTTCCAAACACAGGTGCAGTTCGCTTTACTGGAGCTGGTACAACAACTACGGACGCATTAGCAGAGAGCACTTACGATCAAATTCGTGCGCTCAAAATGAGTGACATAGGTACGATTTCGGAGAGTACCGGCCTAAGCATTTCCGAGGCCACGACACTTAAGAAGCACTTATTCTTTGGGAAGCATTCACTTCCTGTTGGCTCACCCGATGGAGTTACTTTCCAATTGAGCCGATTTACTGCCGATGATGAACTTGCGTTTGCATGGCAACGAGCACAAAAGGGGA
>NZ_JAYRLZ010000408.1:0-2561 GCF_041904975.1 Chitinimonas sp.
GGAACTGGCCAGCTTCCAGCATGAAATCACCCCGTGGGAGCGGCGCTATCTGGCTAGCCTAGTATAAGGGGACGTGAAACGGTTGTGCTTCCTTGTAGGTCGGGATTCATACCGACAGGGGCGCTCGATGGGGCCCTGTCGGGATGAATCCCGACCTACAGGCGGAAAGCCAACGACATCGTCCGGCGAGTCAGACGGTTTCTGCGCCCGCTAAAGTACCGCCAAGCCATCGGCCGGCAGGGCGGCAGCCAGTTCAGCCAGCGCGCGTCCATCCGGCAGCTGCAACTGCGGGGCGATTTCCAGCAAGGGCCGCAGCACAAAGCTGCGCTCATGCATACGCGGATGCGGCACAGTCAGCCGCTCGGTGCCGATCTGTTGCCCGCCATACAGCAAGAGATCGAGATCAAGGGTGCGTGGCGCATTGCGAAAGCTGCGCTCGCGGCCAAAGCGCTCTTCCACCGCCCATAATCCGTCGAGCAAGGCATCCGGGCTCAGCGCCGTTTCGATGCCGGCCACCGCATTGATAAAGTCTGGCTGATCAAGATAGCCGACCGGCGCGCTGCGATACAGGCTGGATGCGCCGAGCAAGCGGGTTTGCGGCAGCTGCCCCAGCGCGGCGATGGCCTCGGCCACCGTTTGCGCAGCCTCACCGAGATTGGCGCCAAGGCCGATATAGGCAGTGACGCTCACTGCGCCGCACCTTCGCCTGCCGCGCGGCCAGGGCCACGACGGCGGCGACGCTTCTTCTGGCCCTCGCCCGCTTCCGGGCGAATCAGCATCGCTTCGCGCTTCTGGCTATCGACATCCTGGAATTTGGTCCACCAGTCGGCCAGCTCCTGCGGCACTTCGCCCGAGCTGGCGCGCAAGCACAAGAAATCATAGCCGGCGCGAAAGCGCGGATGCTCCAGCAGGCGGAATGGCTTGTTGCCGCTGCGCTGCTCGAAGCGTGGCTGCAGGGTCCAGATTTCCTTCATTGCCGTGCCATAGCGGCGCGGAATCGCCAGTTTCTCTTCTTGCACCGCCTCGACTTCATCAATGGCGGCAAACAGCGCCAGCATCGGCTTCTCACCAGCCGCCTTGCGCTTGTCCCAGTTATTCAGCACTTCCAGCCACAGCAGCGAGGCAAACACATAGCCGGCCGACACCGGCTTGTCGTCGCGGATGCGTCGGTCGGTGTTTTCCAGCGCGGTCTTCAGGAACAACTCGCCCTGCGGCGCCGCCAGCATGGTGTCGAGCAGCGGGAAAAAGCCATGATGCAGGCCTTCATCGCGCAACTGCATCAAACAGGCCCAGCTCTGGCCGCTGAACAGCAGCTTGAGCATCTCGTCGAACAGCCGCGCCGCCGGCACGTTTTCCAGCAAGGAGGCCAGCTCGCGGATCGGCTTTCGCGTATCGCTATCGATGCTGAGGCCAAGCTTGGCGGCCAGGCGCACCGCGCGCAGCATGCGCACCGGGTCTTCGCGGTAGCGGGTGACGGGTGCGCCTATCATGGTCAGGCGCTTCTTTTCTACATCTTCCACGCCGCCGTGGTAGTCGATGATCTCTTCGCGATTCGGGTCGTAGAACAGCGCATTCACGGTGAAATCGCGGCGCTTGGCGTCGTCTTCCTGGCTGCCCCAGGTGTTGTCGCGGATGATGCGGCCGGCATCGTCAGTCAGTGTCTCGCCCGAGCCGCGAAAGGTGGACACTTCCACCGTTTCATCGCCAAACAGTACATGTACCAGCCGAAAGCGCCGGCCGATGATGCGTGAGCGGCGGAACACCTTGTGCACTTCCTCGGGCGTGGCATTGGTCGCCACGTCGAAGTCCTTCGGTTCCTTGCCCAGCAACAGATCGCGCACCGCGCCACCGACGATGAAGGCCTCGAAACCGGCTGCCTGCAGCTGGTCGGTGGTTTTCAGGGCAAAGGCCGGCAAGCGGTTGCGACGAATGCCATGGCGCTTGAGCGGAATCACCACCCGGCCGCCGCCATGGCGTTTTTTGAGCTTGAGAACACGGCCTATCAGTTTGCGAATCATTGTGTTGTTTTGAATTTGCGCAGCAGAAAGCGCGATTATAGCTGCGCTTGCCCTGCCGTCTGCGTTTGATCATGTAAAGGAAAGCCATGCCCACCGTTCAATACCGCATCGTCAATGTATTTGCCGACCCACACAGCGCCGGCTACCCATTCAACGGCAACCCGCTGGCCGTGGTGGAAAACAGCCAGGGCCTCAGCACCGAACAGATGCAGGCCATTACCCGGCAGCTTAACCTGTCGGAAACCAGCTTTATCGGCCCGCTCGATGGCAGCGAGCTATCCATCCGCATTTTCAGCCCCAGCTATGAATTGCCGTTTGCCGGCCACCCTATCCTCGGCACCGCCCATATCGCGCGCGCGCTGCTCGGGTTGGGTGATCAATTCACCCTCAAGCCACCGGCTGGCCCGGTCGGCGTCAGCGCGACACAGGATCACTGGACCTTGCAGACCGCGCAGCCACAACTCAGCCCGGTCGAGGCCCGCCGCGCGCAGCTGGCCCGCCTCCTGGGTCTGGAAGCGGGAGCGCAGCGCGACGAAGGCCGGG
>NZ_JAYRLZ010000409.1:0-2555 GCF_041904975.1 Chitinimonas sp.
CGGGCCGAGTTTTGCGGTAACGCCGCATTGTCATTCGCTTACACAACCCGTTATGCCGCACTCATTCCGCCTTGATTTACCGCAAAACTCGACCCGGCGCGACCGTCGGCAAAACGTCAACAGAGCCTAGGACCAAACCTTGAACCACAGAGGACACAGAGCGCGCAGAGGGGGCACAGAGAAGGGCAAAAGCGCGACAGATGTGCGATCGCATCGGACATTCATTGTCTGTACCGGTAGGAGTGGGCCACGCCCGAAATGGCAGCGCCTATCGCGCGTGTGGCCCGATCGCACGGCAAGCCAACTACCTTGGGCAGGGGGGAGATGGCTTAAGCCGTAAGCGTGCTGATTAAAATGCTGCTGAAGCAATGCACACCAGGCGCCCATCGCACCTTGCAAGGCGGGGGAACATTCAATTGCCCAAGCGCTGCAGCGCCTGCATGTAATGCAGGGTTTGACTGGCTGCCGAGCTGCCCGCGCCGCCTAGCCCCTGCTGTATCGAAGCGAAGTTCTGCCGGCTTTGGTTCTGGCTTAGCTTGAACTTGCCGCGTATGGCTTTGATATCCAGCTCCAGACCGACAATGGCGGTCAGCATTTTGTCGATATAGTCAGCCGGTGCTTCGTCCACCGTCCAGGGCTTGGCCTGATCGGCTTCAAAGTGATCGGTCAGGGTACGCATCAGCGCGAGCAGCGGGCCGGACTCGCGCACGCAGCGCAGGCGGGCGCGTACTTCCACCATGGCGTAGTTCCAGGTCGGCACCGCCTTACCGGTCTCGGCCTTGCTGGCATACCAGTTTGGCGTGATATAGGCGTTCGGCCCGTGGAACAGCACGGTCAGCTGCTGGCCATCACACTGCGCCAGCGGATTGCCGCGCGCCACGTGGCCGAGCAGCCTGCCGTGTTCGCCAGGCTGCGGCGCAAGCAAAAACGGCACCAGATTGATCTCGGGCGCATCGATGCCGACCGGGCTGGCAATCACGGTGGCCAGCGGATAGTCGTTGATCAGCTTGGCCAGCAGCTCAGGGCGGCTTTCTTCAAAGTGGGCAGGTAGGTACATGCTTGCTCCTCTGCGTTAAACAGTCGCGTCGGCGCGGTGTGCGATCGGGCTGCCAAAGCGGGTCTCAATCGGTAGTACACCCGCCCATACCGGCCAATCCATGTCCGCGTCGTCGTCCTTGGGAGGGCCGCTGCGGGTTTTGGCTACGGCTTGCTCGATGGTGAGGGCCAGTACGGTGGTGGCGGCATATTCCTGCGCATTGGGCTTGCGCGCCTGCTCCCAGCGGCCCTGTTGGACCTTCTCCATAAAGGTCTCAAACGAGGCCCATTTTTCCTCCTCGTCGCTCACCACCTCGAACTGGCCGTACAGCATGGCCGAGCGATAGTTCATCGAATGGCTGAAAGCGGAGCGTGCCAGCACCAGGCCATCGACATGGGTGATACACACCGATGCCGGGGCGCCGGCAGCCAGCGCCTTCATCAAGCGGCTGCCATTGCTGCCATGGATATACAGCTTGTCGCCGATGCGCCAGTGCGCAGTCGGTATGCAATGCGGCTGACCATCGACGCAAAAGGCGATATGGCAGACATAGCCGGCATCGATGATGGCATGCACCGTCGCTCGATCGTAATTGGCCGCCTGCGCAAGGCGGCGGACCCGTGTCAATGGCGTGGGGGTGAACTGGCTGGTCATGCTGGCTCCCTGCGTGTTGGGTGGATAGCGCTTACCTTACCCAGCGACTGGCCCTAAGATAAGAGCCAGTTTTGCGCAAAATATTGGAACCACCATGCTTGCCGTTGTCGATTATCTGGCCAATACGCTGAAAGACACTGATGCGACACCCTTGCATCGGCAGCTGTACCGCGCTCTGCGTGCTGCCATCCAATCTGGCCAGCTCGGCAATGGCGATCCACTGCCGGCCAGTCGCGAGCTGGCCAGAACACTGGGTTTGGCGCGAAATACCGTCTTGCATGCTTATGAGCAGTTGCTGGCCGAAGGCTTTTTAAGCAGCCGGCGTGGGGCAGGCACTTTTGTGGCTTACCAGCCGCCTGCGGCAAGCACGGCGGCCCATCCTGCTGCGGCTTTGCCGCCGCTGGCGCAGCGGGCGCTGGCGGCGCTCGGTGAGACGCGGCGCCGAACCGAGCCGGACCAGGGCGGATTTGTGCCAGGCCGGCCCGATTTGCAGGCCTTTCCCTGGTCGATCTGGTGGCGGCTTTTGCACCGGCGCCAAAAGGCCGCCACCGGCAACGACTGTGACTACCGCAGCGAAGGCGGACTCGATGCCCTCAAGCAGCAGCTGGCCCAGTATCTCGCACTGTCGCGCGGGGTGAATTGCCAGCCCAAGCAGATTGTGATTTGCAGCGGCATGCAGGGCGCGCTGGACCTGCTGTCGCGTAGCCTGGCCGATGTGGGGGAGCTGGCCTGGGTGGAGGAGCCGGGCTATTCCGGCGCCAAATCGGCCTGGCTTGCCAATGGCCTGCAACTGCAGCCGATTTCGGTTGATGGCGATGGCCTGAACTGGGAGGCGCAGCCCTATCGCTCACCCAGGTTGATCTAT
>NZ_JAYRLZ010000410.1:0-2554 GCF_041904975.1 Chitinimonas sp.
TTGACCCCCGAGCGCAGCATCGCCGTCGATCCGCGTTCGGTGCCGCTGGGGGTGCCGGTCTTTCTGGCGACGACACGCCCGAATACGAACAAACCCCTGAACCGCCTGGTGATGGCGCAGGATACTGGCAGCGCGATCAAGGGCGCAGTGCGGGCGGACTATTTTTGGGGCTTCGGCAAGGAAGCCGGCGAGCAGGCCGGGCGGATGAAGCAAAGCGGGCGAATGTGGTTACTGTTGCCGCCCGAAGCGGTGCCAAAATAAGCAGGTATGCCCTATTTTGGGTTGTTGTGGCTGATAAATGCACAATGACGGTGCGTGTTTCACTATATTGGTGCGACTTAACGCACTGATTTGAAACAAAAAGCATGCACTGGAATGGTGCTTGCTTTCGCTTCCGGGTTCTTCGATCCGGGGGTCTCATGGAAGCTGTTCAATCTGGCGGTAACGTCCTTTTCATTTTGCTGGGCGCCATCATGGTGCTCGCAATGCATGCTGGCTTCGCCTTTCTCGAAGTCGGCACGGTGCGCAAAAAAAACCAGGTCAATGCGCTGGTCAAGATCTTGACCGATTTCGCGATGTCGACCATTGCCTACTTTTTCATTGGCTACAGCATCGCTTACGGAATCAACTTCTTCTCCGGCGTCGATAGCCTGATGGAGAAAAATGGCTTCGAGCTGACCAAGTTTTTCTTTCTGCTGACTTTTGCCGCTGCCATCCCGGCCATCATTTCGGGCGGTATTGCCGAGCGCGCGAAGTTCCACCCGCAACTGATCGCCACCTTCCTGCTGGTCGGCTTCGTTTATCCTTTCTTCGAAGGTATCGCCTGGAACCAGCACTTCGGCATCCAGGCCTGGCTGAAAGCCACCTTCGGCGAAGAGTTCCATGACTTTGCCGGCTCCGTCGTCGTGCACGCCATGGGCGGCTGGATCGCGTTGCCGGCGGTGCTCCTGCTCGGTGCGCGCTATGGCCGCTATGGCAAGGATGGACGCATCTCCGCCCACCCGCCCTCATCGATTCCATTTCTCGCGCTCGGAGCCTGGATCCTGACCGTCGGCTGGTTCGGCTTCAACGTGATGAGCGCCCAGACACTGGACAAGATTTCCGGTCTGGTCGCGCTCAATTCGCTGATGGCGATGGTCGGCGGTACGTTGGTCGCCCTGTTGCTCGGCAAGAACGACCCGGGCTTCGTGCACAACGGCCCGCTCGCTGGCCTGGTGGCGGTCTGCGCCGGCTCCGATTTGATGCACCCGATTGGTGCGCTAGTGGTGGGCAGTATTGCTGGCGGGTTGTTCGTGGTCATGTTCACGCTGACGCAGAATCGCTGGAAGATCGATGACGTGCTTGGCGTCTGGCCTCTCCATGGCCTGTGCGGCGCCTGGGGTGGCATTGCGGCGGGCATATTCGGCAGCAAGGCGCTGGGTGGCGCGGGCGGTATTGCCTTCATGCCGCAATTGATCATGACCACGCTTGCCATCGCGGTGGCTGTGGCCGGTGGGCTACTGGTCTACGGATCGCTGAAAGTTGCGCTCGGCCTGCGGCTGGACCAGGAGGATGAATATCAGGGGGCAGATCTGGCGATCCACCGCATTACCGCGACTCCGGAGCGTGAGCCGAACTGGTGATGTGTGATGTGATCGCAATAAATAAAGTCAGTCGGAGTGTAATAAAGTCTGTCGGACAGATTGGATGAAGCCCCGCCATAGTGCGGGGTTTTTGTTGGTCGGGTCGTATTTGCCAGGAGAGGATAAAACAACTAATGACGCGCGATAAGTCAGGCCAGTAGCTGATGCTGTAGCAGATACACGCTGGCCCCGGCAAGGTAACCAAGCAGTGCTAGGCCGCTGATCTTCTTCACGTACCAGAAGAAATGGATCTTCTCCAATCCCATGGCAGCCACGCCGGCCGCCGAGCCGATGATCAGGATCGAACCGCCGGTGCCGGCGCAATAGGCCAGAAACTGCCACAGGAAATGATCGGCCGGGAACTCGTTCAGGCTGTACATGCCCATCGAGGCCGCGACCAGCGGCACATTGTCGACAATGGCGCTCACAATGCCGATGATCAGCACGATGACGTCCTGCCGGCCGACCGTGGCATTGAGCCATTCGGCCAGCGACGACAGGATATGCGTATGCTCCAGGGTCGCCACAGCGAGCAGGATGCCGACGAAGAAGACCAGCGAGCTCATGTCGATTTTGCTCAGCGCATGGACCAATGTCAGGTGCTGCTTGAATTCGTCCTCCTTGCGGCGATGAACCAGATCGCCGACCAGCCAGAGGATGCCGAGGCCGAACAGAATGCCCATGAAGGGCGGCAGATGGGTAATCGTCTTGAAGGCGGGCACGGCAACGAGGATGCCGATACCGAGAAAAAACATCAGGTTGCGCTCGAACTCGGTAGTCTTGATGCCATGCTCGCCCGCCGTACTGAGCGGTGATTCGACTGACTGACCGCGCAGCACGTAGGCGGTAATGGCCAGGGGAATGACCATGCTGACCAGCGCCGGCAGGATCACCGACTTGATGATGGCCAGTGCCGTGATCTGACCGCCGAT
>NZ_JAYRLZ010000101.1:0-14347 GCF_041904975.1 Chitinimonas sp.
GGCGACCTTCCACTTGCAGGCCATTTGGGGCGTAATCCTTGAATCGGTCAGCCTGCAGCAGTTGTCCGGTATACTTTTCCAGCTCGCGTAGCAACATTGATCCGATCCTGATAAGGCCGCCTGACGGCGTGCCATGCTGATGAAAAAACTCTGGCTGATTTTCGCACAAACCACTACGGCAGGCCTGGCACTGTGGTTCCTGCTGACCTTGCTCAAGCCCACTTGGTTGCCCAAGCATGTTGCCGAAGTAGTGACGCTCACCCAGGCCAGCGCACCCGTTGCCACACCGGCTGCCACGCCGGCCAGCTATCGCGACGCCGTGCGCCACGCCATGCCCAGTGTGGTGAATATCTATACCAGCAAGGAAATCAAGCGCAAACGGCATCCGCTGCTCAGCGACCCCCTGTTGCGGCGTTTTTTCGGTGACCGCTTTGATGGGCAGGACAATCAGCGCACCTCCAGCCTCGGCTCGGGGGTCATCGTGTCCAGCGAAGGTTATATCGTCACCAATAACCATGTGGTGGCCTCTGCCGACGAGATCCAGGTGGCGCTGTCAGATGGCCGCACCGCCAATGCCACGGTGGTCGGCACCGACCCCGATACCGATCTGGCGGTTATCCGCATCCATGTCGACAAGCTGCCCGGCATTACCTTTGGCCAGGTCGACAAGCTCGGTGTCGGCGATGTGGTGCTGGCGATCGGCAATCCCTTCGGTGTCGGGCAGACCGTCACCATGGGTATCGTGTCGGCGCTGGGTCGCAACGGCTTCGGTATCAATACCTATGAAAACTTCATCCAGACCGATGCGGCGATCAATCCGGGTAACTCCGGTGGCGCGCTGGTCGATGCCAGCGGGAATCTGATCGGTATCAACAGTGCCATTTATTCGCGCACCGGCGGCAGCATGGGTATCGGGTTTGCCATTCCCGCCAGCACGGTGAAGCAGGTGATGGAGCAGATCATCCGCGATGGCTCGGTCACGCGCGGCTGGATCGGCATCGAAACCCAGGATCTGACGCCAGAGCTGGCCGCCTCGTTCAAGCTCGATAGCGCACAAGGCGCGCTGATCGGCGGCGTGGTGCGCGGCGGTCCGGCCGAGAAGGCCGGCATCAAGCCCGGCGATATCTTGCTGGAAGTGGCGGGTAGCCCGGTGGCCGACACCATCGCCATGCAGAACCTGATTGCCGGCCTGCCGCCGGGCAAGCCGGCTGCGGTCAAGGTGATGCGTCAGGGCAAGGCGCAGGCGCTCAATGTGCTGGTCGGCAGGCGTCCGCGATTCGAGGCGCCGGCGGTCAGCGAGGATGAGCTTGCCGAATAGTACGGGCGCATCGGCCGGCAAACTTTGTCACCTGCACTATGCTGAACGGGCTGTAACCACTCAATCCCCTTCAGGAGCATGCGATGAACAAACAGCAAGTGATGATTGCCGGCGCGATTGCCGCCTTGATTGCCGCAGGTCCGGCCGCCATGGCAGCGGGTGACAAGGAAAAATGCTACGGCATTGCCAAGGCAGGCAAGAATGATTGCGCAGCGGCCGATGGCTCGCATTCCTGCGCCGGCCAGGCCAAGGCTGATAACGGTCCTGCCGAGTGGAAGTACGTCGCCAAAGGTACCTGCGAGAAGGAAGGCGGCAAGACCTCGCCACCGGCCAAGAAGTAATTGAGCTGGTCTGGCTCAAGCAAACGCCACCGGAATGCGGTGGCGTTTCTCTTTGCTGTGCTTCGACCGATGTCTGCCTATGCCGCCTTGCATTCGGACTTGCATCGAATGGCTAAAACAGACACCAGCCCAGGCCGCGATAGGTGGGCATACGCTCGACTGCCCGCTGGCCTGCAATGCACGCCACCTCGGCAAAGCGATCCAGGAATTCACCCGCCTTGGCCGGGCGAAACAGGATGGCGTGGCCGATCGGATACGGAGCGGCGCCTGTCACGGGTGTTTGCACTTCTCCTGCGCCCTCATTGCCTTCCAGCTGTAGGCCGGCCGGCCACACCGGCGTCGGCAGCTTATGGCGACTGCTGGCGCCCGAGCCGATATAGCCGCCGCCCTGGCAGGTCAGATGGCTGGCATCGCTGCGCCGGCATGCTTCCAGCGCGAAAAAGGCCGCCGGAAGATGGCGAAAGGCGCGGTATTGGTCGAATAGGGTTGGCGTATACAGGGCAGAGCCGAGGCCGAATTCGCTGACGCTGCGATCCTGCCCGGTGGATTCGATGCTGCCGCTACCGCCGCCATTGACGAATCGTAATTCGGCGCCTGCGCTGCGCAATGCATCGACCATGGCCTGGCGGCGTGCCGCAATGCGCGGAATCGCCCACTGCTTGAGTGCGCGCACTGCCAGATTTTCCAGGCCCTTGCCGGGCACTGCGTCGCCCAGGCCGGCAATTTGCGCCTCGTAGCCCATCACGCCGACCAGCTGCAGCCGTTGATAGCGAGCCAGCTCGCCATGGAGTGCCATCACCTTGTCGGCGCTATCGAGCGGCGAGCGATACACGCCGAAGCGCAGGCCGGGTAAATCCATGCTCATATCCAGATCGAAGGCGATGGGCAGGCGGGTATTGGCGGCTTCGGCGGCTGCCTGCAAGGCACCCAGGTGGCTGCTGCAGTCCGCCATGGCCACGATGTTTGCGCCGGTCGCCACCGCTTGCGCCAGCTGAGCGAGGGCGGCTGGCTGGCAGCTGGGGTAAGCCACCACGATATCGTCAAAGCCCTGTCGCCACAGGCCGACCGCTTCGATCAGGCTGAAAGCGAGGATGCCACGGTAGGCCGGGCCATAGTCCAGTGCCCGCCGCAGCAGGGCCGGCACCCGCAAGGATTTGCTGGCAAGACGAATCGGCTTGCCGGCAGCGCGCTGGGCGACGGCGGCCAGATTGGCGTCGAAGGCATCGAGATCGATCAGCGCCTGTGGCAGCGGCTGGCCGGCGATGGCGTCGATCAGCTCGGCATAGCGCTCGCTCATGCGTCACGCCCCTTGCGCCCAAGCCGGTTGGCCAGGCTTTCCAGCGGCAAGCCAGCCATGGCAAAGCGCAGCAGATCGCTGATCCCGCGCAGGCGGCTGGCCAGGGTGAGCCGGTCGAGCAGGCGGTATTTTTCCTCGGTAAACGGATACCAGTTGGCTTCGATCTTGCTGCTATTGCCATCCACCATTACCGCCTTGGTATTGCAGAAGCTGCGCAAGCCTTCTTCGCCCTTGCAGCGGCCGATACCGCTGTGCTTGGTGCCGCCGAAGGGCAGGGCATGGTTGCCCTCGGTGATCATATGGTTGTTGATCGACACATTGCCGACCTGCAACTGCCGCGCCACCCGGCGCGCGCGCGCCGTGTCGGCGGTCCACACGCAGGCCGACAGACCGTATTCGCTGTCATTGGCCAGTGCTATCGCCTCGGCCTCGCTATCGAACGCCATCACCGGCAGCAAGGGGCCGAAGGTTTCTGCGCGCATCACCAGCATGTCGCTACGCACACCGGTGAGGACGATAGGCGGGATGTCGGCGCTGATGCCGTCCCAGTGTTTGCCGGTGAGCTGGCGCGCGCCACGGGCCAGTGCGTCATCCAGATGCTGGCGCACGATGCTGATCTGCGCCGGGGTGGTCATGCGCCCGATATCGGCGTCCGGGCCGCTGCCCAGGGTCAGTGCCTCGGTAGCTTGTACCAGCCGGGTGACAAAACGGTCATACAGGCCGCGCTGCACGAAGCAGCGTTCGATCGAGGTGCAGCTCTGCCCGCTATTGGTAAACGCGCCCCACATGGCGCCGGCCACCGCCCGCTCCAGATTGGCGTCGTCAAACACCAGCATCGGGTCCTTGCCGCCCAGTTCCAGCTCCACCGGCACCAGCAATTCGCCGGCCTGGCTCGCAACTTTGCGGCCGGTGGCGACACTGCCGGTAAAGAACAGCTTGCCGGGGCGCTCGGCGAGGCAGGCCGCGCCGATGCTGCCGTCGCCATAGGCCACCTGCACCCAGTCAGGCGCAAAGCCGGCTTCGGCCAGCAGCGACTCGACCAGGCCAGTCAGCGGGGTGAATTCCGATGGCTTGTGCACCACTGCATTGCCGGCGGCAAAGGCAATGCTCAGCGGCACGATGGCTTGGTAGAACGGGTAGTTCCACGGTGCAATCACCAGGATGGTGCCTAGCGGCTCGTACCAGACTTGCGAGCGCTTGCCGAGCATGGCCAGCGGTGTCGGTCGGGTCTGGTCTGCCAGCAGCTTTGCCGCGTGCTTGCGCAGGTATTCGAAATTGTCGACGACGGCGAAGATTTCGCCGAGCAGGGCGTCGGTGGCGCACTTGCCGGTTTCGCGCATCACCCGTTCGATGATTTCCTCGCGCCGCCGCAGGATCACCTCACCCAGCTTGTCCAATAGAGCGAGGCGCTGCGCCAGCGGCAAGGCGGCAATGGTGGTTTGGGCGGCGCGGGCGCGGGCAAATAGGGCGGGAACATCGGTAGCAATGGCAGGCATGGCGTCGCGGACTAGCTGGTTCATGGTCGGTTCTCCCGGCAAGGTGGTTCGAATGGCGGCATCCCAGCCTATGCCCTGGCGCACTTGCGTGCCGCCCGGCCCGGCGAAGCCGTAATACAGGCTGTACACCACGCCGGCAGCACCGAGGCGCGCCAGGCGCAGGCCGGCCGCCCAGTCGCCGAGTCGGTCGGCTTGATCCAGCATGGTGCGCAAGGCGGCCAGCGCCGGCTTGGGCAGGCTGGCGCATAGCGATAACAAGAGGCCAAGATCGGCGCGGTCGCGCTGGCTCATGGCCATGGCCATGCGGTCGATTTCGGCGGCGGCGCCGCTGGCCGAAAAGCTGGGCAGTACGTCATCGCCGGGGCAATAACCATCGCCAAGGCGTTCCAGGCCCTGCAGCTGACGGTCGCTGAAAAAACGGCTGCGCCGGGTGAGGCCAAGCGGGAGGTCGCGCTTCATGGCAGGGACTCCAATAGCCGCTGGCCGGCTTGCCGCGCCAGCGCCATGATGGTGAGCGAGGGGTTGATGCCGGGCGCGCTGGGGAACAGGCTGGCATCGGCCACATGAATGCGCCGGCTGCCGAACAGGCGGAAGTCTTCGCCGACACAGCCGCGCTCGGGGTTGCTGGCGAGGCGCAGGCCGCCCATCAGATGCAGGCCGATACCAAAGCGACCGGGCAGGATCGCCTCGGCGCCGGTGGCGCGGAAAATCTGCTCGACCGCCGTCTGCCCGGCTTTGGCGCGGCGCCGGTCTTCGCGATCGAGCGACTTGTCGATGTGCAAACGGCCGTCATGCCAACTGAGCCGGCCCGGGTGTTGGTCGCGTACCGCCACCTCGATGCAGGCGAAATGGCGCTGCTGGCGCAGCCATTGCTGGTGTGCCTTGCCGTGGCCCGGCAGCAGCAGAGCGGTGCCGATCGGCGGCGAGAACACGTTTTCCAGCTTGAAGCCCTGGGCGCGAAAGCCGGGGTCGTCGGATTTATACGCCTGGAAGGGGCCGCGCTGTGCGTCGACCGGCTCACGGTAGCGGGCGAAATACATGTATTGCGGATGGCAGTAAAAGCCCTGGCCCAGCGCCGGCAAGCGTGCCTGCCAGCCGCCCTTGAGCAGCAGGCTGCTGGTTCCCAGGGTGCCAGCCGCCAGCACCAGACGCTGGCTGTGCAGGGTGAGTGCGCGCCCATCGGCCAGCCGCGCCTGCACCTGAACGCCATCGTTTGACTCGCTCAGCCCTTCCACCTCGCACTCGCTCAGCAATTGCGCGCCGGCCTGCAGGGCGCGCTGCAAGCTGGTCAGCGGGGTCGATTGCTTGCTGTCGATGCGGCAGCCATACAGGCATTCGATGCAATCATTGCCTTCTTCATGCCGGCAGCCGGCCTGGCCGCGCTGCAAGGGTGCGCACTGGTAGCCGCAGGCATCGAAGCCCTGCTTGAATAGTGCGGCATTGCGGTTGGCATGGGCCAAGGGCACTGCCTCGATCTTCAGTGCCGCGCGCGCCTGCGCATACCACGGCGCCATGGCGCGGGCCGACAGGCTTGATACGCCGCTGCGCGCCTGCCAGTCGTCCCAGGCAATATCGTCGAATTCGTCGAGCAAGGCCTGATTGACGATGGAGCCGCCGCCTACCACCTTGGCACGCAGCAGGGCCAGATCAGCCTGCTGGTTCAGCTCCAGCCCGCCATTCCAGAACAGCTGGGCATTGCCATCGAGCTCGCCGCGCGGGTAGTCGAGGCGCGAGCGATAGCGCCCGGCCTCCAGCACCAGGCAGCGCAGACCGGCTTGCGCCAGTACCAGGGCGGCATTGGCGCCACCCACCCCTGCGCCGATCACGATTGCGTCATATCGCTGCTGCATTAGCGCCCTCCTTTACCGGTTTGAAGCGCTTGCTGCCTGCTGCCGCTTGCGCCTTGTATGTCTCTGTGTGTCTGCCTTTGCCGCGGCTTGAGCTTCGGTTTTGCCTGGCTTGCCGCTTGTTGTGCTCACTGAATGTAACGCTGTTACGTGAAATATCGCAATGAGTGATTCGGCGTTTTTCATGCTGTATTGCAGCATGAGTGTTTATAACAACACATTGAATATCAGTAGCTATTTTGCTTTTGACAAGCGAGGTGCTTCGGTCGCATAACATCGTTACAACACCGCACAAAGGAGAAACATCATGCAGCGCGCAAGCAAGCAGAATGGATTCACGGGTGGGGCAGCAAGGTGGTTGGCGGCGACGGCGGCAGTACTGGCGGTGCTGCCGGCGCAGGCAGGCTATCTGGTAGGACGCGGCAAGGCTGATATCACCGGCGAAGCGGCCGAGGTGGGCATGATGGGTTATGCCAAGCTCGACCAGAAAACCGCCGGCATCCATATGCGGCAGTGGGCGCGCGCCTTTGTGGTGGTGGACCAGGACAGCGGCCGACGGGTGGTGTTCGTCAACAACGACTTGGGCATGGTGTTCCAGGGCGTGCATCAGGCGGTGCTGGCGCGCCTGCAGGCGCGTTTCGGTAATCGCTATGGCCGCGAGAACGTGATTCTGGCGGCCACCCATACCCATTCCGGCCCCGGCGGTTTTTCGCACTACGCGCTGTATAACTTCACCACCCTGGGCTACAACGCCCGAACCTTCAATGCCATTGTCGATGGCATTGTGGAGTCGATTGCAGCGGCCGATGCCGATGTGCGGCCGGGCGATATCAAGGTGGGGCATGGCCAGTTGCTCGATGCCAGCATCAATCGCTCGCTGCCGGCCTATGAGCGCAATCCGGGCGGGGAGCGCAGCCGCTGGCAGTACAGCGTCGACCCGAGCATGACAGTGCTGCGCTTCAGCCAGGGTGGGCGCGATGTCGGCCTGATCAGCTGGTTTGCCACCCATGGCGTGTCGATGCACAACAGCAATCCGCTGGTTTCCAGCGACAACAAAGGCTATGCCGAGCAATACGTCGAGAAGCAGGTGTTCGGCAAGCAAGGCCAGCGCGACTTTATTGCCGCCTTTGCCCAGGGCAATGCCGGCGATATGACACCGAATCTGTGGCTGAACGGCAATGGCCCGACCGCCGATGAATTCGAAAACACCCGCATCATCGGCGAGCGGCAGGCGCAGCGCGCCTTGCAGGTATTCAATAGCGCCAGCGAAGTGGTGAGCGGGCCGATCGACTACCGGCAGCAATATGTCGATATGTCGCGGGTGTCGGTGCGGCCAGAGTTCGCTGCCGGTGCAGTGCACAGCACCTGCCCGGCAGCAGTGGGTCGCGCCTTTGGTGCTGGTACCGAGGATGGTCGTGGCGAGGTTGGATTTACCGAGGGCGATTTGCAGGCCAACCCCTTCCTGGCCCAGCTGGGCACGGTATTGTTCGGCGCGCCGCCCGAGGTGCAGAACTGCCAGGCGCCCAAGCCCATCCTGATCGCCACCGGCTTGCAAAAGCCCTATCCGTGGACGCCCGAGGTGCTGCCGGTATCGCTGACGCGGCTGGGCCAGCTGGCGATTGTGGCGGCGCCGGGTGAATTCACCATCATGAGCGGCCGGCGCATCCGTGAGACGGTGGCGCAGACGCTGGGTATTCCTTTCGACAATGTGATCTTTGCCGGCTATGCCAATGCCTATTCCGGCTATATCGCCACGCCGGAGGAATATGACGCCCAGCACTACGAAGGCGCATCCACCCACTTTGGTCGCTGGACCCAGCCGGCTTACCAGCAGCTCTACCACGATCTGGCGGTGGCTTTGCGTGACGGCAAGCCGGTCGATGCCGGCCCCAGCCCGCGCGATTTGAGCGGCAAGCAGACCAGCCTGCAAACCGGCGTGGTGCTCGATAACACGCCGATCTTCAAACGCTTTGGCCAGCTGGAGCGCGATGCCGGCGCTGCCTATGCGCGCGGCCAGACGGTGGAGGTGTGGTTCTGGACCGGTCACCCGAAAAACAATCTGCGTCGCGGCGACACCTTCCTCAGTGTGGAGCGCTGGAATGGCAATGGCTGGCAGCGGGTGGCCGATGACGACAGCTACGACACCATTTACCGCTGGGTGCGTATCGATGCGGTGTGGGGCACCTCGCAAGCGCGCATCAGCTGGAAGATTCCCGCCGACGCCGTACCCGGCCAGTACCGCATCGTGCATTACGGCGACTACAAGAACGGCTGGAACGGCCAGATCAATGGCCTGAGCGGCAGCAGCCGGACCTTCTCGGTCAATTAAGGGCTCACCCTCTCCCGCAAGCGGGAGAGGGGCAGGGGTGAGGGCAGAGTGAGGAGGCAGGCAAGGGCACGCAGATGCCCATCCCCAGCACCTCGTGGCACAGGTGCAAGCAGCAAACGCGATACCAGTACGGCGCATTCACTATCCGGGCGGCGGCGATCGCCTGACATTCCAATCAAAAAAAGGAGCAGACATGAAATTCCGCAAGCAGCCGCTGGCTGTCAGCCTGGCCCTGCTGGGCCTGGGGCAAGTCGCGATAGCCGAAGAAGCTGTCAGCGTGGAGGCGATTACCGTGACCGCGCAGAGCCGTAGCCAGCAGTCGCAGGCGGTGCCGATTCCCTTGCAGGTGCTGACCCGCGAATCGGTGGAAAAGCTCGGCGCCACCAATCTGGCCGATATGAATGGCTATATTCCGGGCCTGACCATCAATGCGGTGCAGGCCACCCAGCCTGACTTCAGCTTGCGCGGCCTTGGCGCTAGCGACTTTGGCATCGGTACCGATTCGCCGGTCGGTGTGTATGTGGATGGTGTGGCCACCGGCAAGACCGGTGGCTCGCTGATGAATTTCAATGATGTGCAGCGCATCGAGGTGCTTAAGGGGCCGCAGGGCACGCTGTTCGGCCGCAATAGCGCGGCAGGCGCCATTGCGATTGTCAGCAATGAGCCCGATACCCTGGCGCGCAGCGCCAGTGGCCGGCTGCGACTGGGGCAGCATGGCGAGCGTCAGGCGGAGGTGTTGCTGAACCAGCCTTTGAGCGAGCAGCAGGCGCTGCGATTCAGTGCCGTACGCCAGCAGAGCGATGGCTGGCTGACCGATGCCGGCACTGGCGAGCGGCTCAATCCGACCAAGAACTGGGGCAGCCGCCTCAGCTATCTGTACCAGCCCGATGGTGCCGGCAAGCTGGTGCTGGCCTGGGAGCACGAAGAGCTCGATCAGAAAGCCCGGCCTGCCGTGGGCCTGGTGGCGCTGGGCAAGGGGCTGACCGTGGTGCCGCCACTGCCATCGAGTTATGTCGATCCATTCAATGCCCCGGTTTACAACGATGCGGTCGGCAATCACGAGGGTCGCATCTTCGACGGGGTGACCTTGCGCTACGAGCGCAATATCGCCGGCATCGATTTCAAGTCGACCACCGCCTTCCGCCGCTTTCATTCGGATAATCGCCAGGATAACGACGGCACCAACCGGCCCGATCTGTATCTATCTACCGCCAATCTGGAGCGCAATCGCAGCTGGCAGCAGGAATTCCGCTTTGCCGGCAAGCAGGGCATGGCCGACTGGGTGGCCGGTGTCAGCGCGTTTTCCGAGCATGCCGAGCAGGCCAGCCTGGTCGATGCCAATACCAGCACGCTCGATACCCTGTCCGGCAATGCCGCCGGCCTGCCGGTATTCAGCACGGTGGCGGAGTTGGCGGGGCTTGATTTGCGCGGCCTCGGTTGGGCCGAGCGCATGGACAATGTCGCCGACAATCGCGCCTATGCTGCCTATGGCGATGTGATCTGGCATCTGAGCCCGGCGTGGAACCTCACTACCGGCCTGCGCTATACCCGCGACAGCAAGGATTTCAGCTGGTATCTGCCGCAGCGGGTGGCGCCCGGGGTTGATGCCGGCCATGCCGCGCTGACCGCCGCAGGCTTTTACCAGATGGTTGCCGCGCAAATGGGGCAGGCAGTGGCTGATCAGCTGCAGGGCTTTCTCACGCAAAACCAGCTGCTGACCAGCCCTGGCGCCAGCAATGCGCCGCTTAAGGCCAGTAATAGCTGGAGCGACCTGAGCCCGCGCCTGGTGCTCGACTACCATCTCGATGCGCACAGCATGGTGTATGGCTCGGTCAGCAAGGGTTATCAGGCAGGCGGTTACAACGCCTTGCAGCAGATCGGCAGCAAATTCGACCCGGAAACGGTGTGGAACTATGAGCTGGGCATCAAACAGACCTTCCCGCAAAGCCGCTTGCAGCTCAATGCCTCGATCTTCAGCTACCGTTTCAGCAATCTGCAGTCGCTGAATCTGGTCAATGTGAACCAGAGCGGCGTGCCGCAATACCAGGTGACGGTGGGCGACCAGAAAGCGCATGGCGTGGACTTCGACCTGCGCTGGCAGGCGAGCCGGGCGCTGCGGCTAAGTCTGGCTGGTGAATATATCGACCAGCAGCACGGCCACAATGTCACACCGAATGGCCGCAATCTGAGCGGCCAGCCCACCGGAACGCCGAACTGGAATGTCAGTGCCGGTCTCGATTATCTGTGGCAGGACGTGCTGGGCGGCCAGCTTGGTCTGTCGCTGCAAACCGCCTGGACCAGTGCGGTGCGCTGCAATGATGATTCCGAAGCGCAAGGCCGCTGCCTAAAAACTCCGCGCTTCACCGTGGGCGAAGCGCAGCAGCGCAGCGACCTGCGCCTGCGCTGGGATGCACCGGGCAAGCGCTGGCACACCGCCTTGCTGGTCAGCAATCTGTTCGACAAGCGCTATGTCAGCCGCACCGAGAACCTGGCACAGGCGCTGGGCTCGCCCTATGGCTTCCTCACCGCGCCACGAGTGGTGGCGGTGGAAGTGGGTGTGCGGATGTAGGCGACTGTCGTCGTAGAGCCGACAAGGCAAAAGCCGGAGCGGACGAACCGCTACCGGCTTTTACCTTGGTCTGATTCAGGCTTACTTGCTCATGTCCACGTCGTACCACGGCGTGACATTGATCGGGCAGCGATAACGGAAGCCGTCGGCCGACACCTTGACGCGTACCGTCTTGGTTTCGTTGTCATTCAAACCGAATCCACCCAGCAGTTCATGGGTCTTCTGGTCCTGCACATTGAAACCGACGAACTTGCCGGCCTTGTTGGTGACAACAAAGTCATAGTCACCTGGCTTGAGGTCGGTCAGTGTTTCTTTGGCTGCGAAGTAGCCGTTGTATTCGGTCAGATGGATGGTGGTAACGCCATCCTTGGTAACCGGCGTGGCGGCAAAGGCCGAGCTCATGGCTGCGGCAAGGGCGAGGGCGGCGGTGATTTTGGCGAAGGTTTTCATGATGTGTCCTTTGGTAGTCAGGTCGAGTGTGGCGTTGGACCCAGCTAGTCGGTTCGCACTGCATCGCTGGGAGTGACGCTACTTTGCCGAACTTTGCGAAAGAGAAGAATATGCTTTAATTACAATAGATTGTTTCGTTTTGTGGAATTGAACGAGGTTGGCCTGGCTACTTGTGTCGGGGCGAATGCAGGCGCTGAGGTGGCTGCTCATCATCGCCATCGAGCGCCGGGTAAATCAGATTCAGGTCGAATCATTTCTTCTGGATGGCTGGCGGCTGACCGGTTGCGAATCCGTACCCGGCCCGCCTCGCCCCTACCCGCCACGCTTAAGCAGTGGTGAAATAGCGTTTTCGAATTCCTTAAGCCTCCCATGTCCATCACTGAACGTCGGCAACGCGAGCGCGAAGCCCTGCGCCGCAAGATCATCGATGCCGCCCGCAGCCTGTGCGCCGAAGCGGGCTACGAAGCGCTGACCGTGCGCGCCATCGCCGCGCGTATCGACTATTCCACCTCGGTGATCTACAGCCAGTTCGAGGACAAGGACGATCTGCTGCGGGTAATTGCCGACGAAGACTTTGCCGAATTGACTCGCCATCTGGCCGATGCGGTCGATGCTTCAGCCTCGCCGGCGGCGGCGGTACTGGCCATGGCCGATGCCTTTGTCAGCTTTGCCCTGACCCAGCCCGAGCACTATCGCCGCTTATTCATCAACCCGCCGCCGCCGGTGGCGGTGGCCGAGTCGGCTGCCGAGCAGGGCAATCCGAATGAAGACGCGTATGCGCTCGCTCTGCAGCTGTTTACCGCCTTGATCGAGAGCGACCCGGCCATTGAGCAGCGCGATGCCGAGGCGCTGCTGCAAATGTTCTGGGGCACCCTGCATGGCCTGATTGCCCTGCATATGACGCTGGGCGACGAGCCCTGGGTAAGCCTCAAGCCGCTGCCCGATCTGGTACAGGGCGCGGCTCGCGCCTTGCTGCGCGGGGTAGGGGTGCGCTGCGAATAGCGCGTTGATGCAGGGGCCAGTGCCACTGGCCTGTGTACGCTGCGCGCATCCGTATTCTCAAGCCCTCCACGTTAAACGTGACGCTTTGCTGGCATTACCAACAGCTAGCCGGATGAAGTGAAGCGCAATCCAGGGTCAATTCGCCCCCTGTCAACAGTTTGCCGCCTTGCTTGGCGCAAGTGTTCATTCATTCCCGGATTGCGCCTTCGGCTCCATCTAGACTACGGGTTTTGCTCTGTGCCACCTCTGTGTCCTCTGCGCGCTCCGTGGTTCAAGGTGTTGGGCTTTTTGTTGTTGGGTGGCAGCTGGTGTCGCCCCCGCTGATTTGAACTTGTCTATACAAATCGATTGCGCTAGGCTTGCGCCCATTCAGAAGATCAATGCTGTGGAGCCGCCATGCAAACGCTTGTACTCACGCCCGGAAAACTCACCCTAGCCCATCTGCGCGCCATCGAGGCGGGGCAGCTGCGCTTGCAGATCGACCCGGCCGCCATGCCGGCCATCGAGGCGAGCGCCAAGACCATCGAGGCGATTGTGGCGCGTGACAAGGCCGCTTATGGCATCAACACCGGTTTCGGCTTGCTCGCCAATACCCGCATTCCGAACGATCAGCTCGAGCAGCTGCAGACCAACCTGGTGCTGTCGCACGCAGTAGGCGTGGGTGAGCCGATGGCGGCACCGGTGGTGCGTTTGCTGATGGTGCTGAAGCTGTCCAGCCTCGGTCGTGGCTTTTCCGGCGTGCGGCCTATCGTCATCGACAATCTGGTCAAACTCTTCAATGCCGATGTATTGCCACTGATTCCGGTCAAGGGCTCGGTCGGTGCTTCGGGTGACCTGGCGCCGCTGGCCCATATGGCGGCCGTCTTGCTCGGGGTTGGTGAAGTATTTATCGCCGGCCGCCGCGCCAGCGCCTTGGAAGGCCTGGCTGCCGCTGGCGTAGAGCCGCTGAAGCTGGCAGCCAAGGAAGGCCTGGCGGTGCTCAATGGCACCCAGGCATCCACCGCCCTGGCCTTGCACAATCTGTTCAAGATCGAAGACCTGTTCAACACCGCCTTGGTATCGGGCGCCTTGTCGGTGGATGCCGCTGCCGGCTCCAGTACGCCGTTTGATCATCGCATCCATGCCCTGCGCGGCCATCAGGGCCAGATCGATGCGGCAGCAGCACTGCGCGGCCTGCTCGAAGGTAGCGCCATTCGCGAGTCGCACACCCATTGCGCCAAGGTGCAGGACCCCTACTGCCTGCGCTGCCAGCCGCAGGTGATGGGGGCCTGCCTCGACAATATCCGCCATGCCGCCCGCGTGCTGCTGACCGAGGCCAACGGGGTGTCCGACAATCCGCTGATCTTCTCCGATACCGAAGAGGTGCTGTCCGGCGGTAACTTCCATGCCGAGCCGGTGGCCATCGTCGCCGACCTGCTGGCCATTGCCGCCAGCGAAATCGGCGCCATCGCCGAGCGCCGCGTCGGCCTGCTGATCGATGCCACCCTCAGCAATGGCTTGCCGCCCTTCCTGGTGCTCAACGGCGGCCTCAATTCCGGCTTCATGATCGCCCATGTGACCGCCGCTGCGCTCGCTTCCGAGAACAAGACCCATGCCCATCCGGCCTCGGTCGATAGCCTGCCTACCAGCGCCAATCAGGAAGACCATGTGTCGATGGCGACCTTTGCCGCGCGCAAGCTTGGCGATATTGCCGAGAAC
>NZ_JAYRLZ010000411.1:0-2539 GCF_041904975.1 Chitinimonas sp.
GCAGAGCCGGCTGGCGCTGGACAAGGTCGCCGCCAAGCGCATCGAATTGGGCGCGCTGGCACAACAGCTCAAGGCCGCCGAAGCTGCGCTGACTGGCGCCGAAGCTGCGCTGGCCGAAACCGAAGTGAAGGCGCCCAGTGCCGGCGTGGTGGCGGTGCGGGCACGCGAGCCGGGCGAAGTGCTGGCAGCAGGCGGCACCCTGTATGAATTGTTCGACCCGGCCCGCCTGTATCTGCGCGCCTATGTGGCCGAAACCGAAGTGGGCAAGCTCAAGCTCGGCCAAGCGGCACGGGTGTGGGTGGATGCGGCACCCGCCGTGGCGCTGCCGGCCCGACTCACCACCATTGCCAACCGCGCCGAATTCACCCCCAAGGAAGTGCAGACCCGCGATGAACGCGCCAAGCAGGTGTTCGGCGTGAAACTGCATCTTGAGCCCAGCGCCCAGGTGCGTCTGGCGCCCGGCCTGCCCGGCGATGCCGCCATTGCCTACCGCGATGGGGTGAGCTGGCAGCCACCGCGATGAGCACGGTGATCAGCGCCCGCGGCTTTGGCAAGCGCTATGGCGCCAGCGTGGCGGTGCAGGGGCTGGATCTGGATATCGGCGCTGGTGAGGTATTCGGCTTGATCGGCCCGGATGGCGCCGGCAAGTCCAGCCTGATGAAGGCGGTGGCCGGCGTGCTGCGTTTCGATAGCGGCAGCCTGGCGGTGTTTGGCACGTCGCTCGCCAGCGACGCGGCGGCCGAGCAGATCAAGGACCGCATCGGCCTGATGCCGCAGGGCCTGGGGCAGAATCTCTACCCGGACCTGAGCGTTGAGGAAAACGTCGACTTCTTCGCCCGCCTGCGCCTGGTGCCGGTCGACGAAGCCGCCCAGCGCAAGGAGCGCCTGTTCGCCATCACCCGCCTGGCCAAGTTCCGGCAGCGGCCAATGAAGCAGCTGTCGGGCGGCATGAAGCAAAAGCTGGGCTTGGTGTGCACCCTGATCCACGCACCGCGCCTGATCATCCTCGACGAGCCGACCACCGGCGTGGACCCGGTGTCGCGCCGAGATTTCTGGGCGATTCTGGCCGAGCTATTGCAGGAAGCCGGCGCCACCGCCCTGGTATCCACCGCCTATCTCGACGAAGCCAGCCGCTTTGACCGGGTGTTGCTGATGCATGAAGGCCGGGCGCTGGCACAGGGCCGGCCGGAGCAGATCATCGCCAGCCGGCCCGGTTGCGTGCTGAGCCTGCATGATCTGGTCGGCGCCGAGCCGGCCACGCTGACCGCCGCTATCGGCTATCTGGAACCACGCGGGCAGGACTACCGCTTGTTTGTGCCAAACGCCGATGCCGGCGAGGCCCGCGCCAGAGTCGCCGCCCTGCTCGGGCGCGAGCCGGCCTGCACCGCCAGCGAGCCGGAACTGGAAGACGCCTTTATCGCCCTGGTTGGCGCACCACCGGCTGCTGCGCCGGCGCAGGCTAATGCGGCAATCCGCGACACTGAAGCTGCCATCGAGGCCCGTCACCTGAGCCGGCATTTTGGCGACTTTGTCGCGGTGGATGATGCGAGCTTCCGGGTGATGCCGGGCGAGGTATTCGGCCTGTTGGGTGCCAATGGCGCCGGCAAGACCACCGCCATCAAGATGCTGAACGGCATCTTGCCGCCCAGTAGCGGCGAGGGCCGGGTGGCTGGCGCCGATATGCGCCGCGCCGGTCGCGAGATCAAGGCGCGCATCGGCTATATGTCGCAGGCGTTTTCGCTCTACACCGACCTGAGCGCGCTGGAAAACATCCGCCTGTATGGCGCCATCTATGGCCTCAGCAAGTCCGCCATTGCAGCGCGCGAGCGCTGGATCGTCGAGATGGCCGGCCTCGCCGGCCATGAAAACGCGCTGGCCGCCAGCTTGCCGATGGGGCTGCGCCAGCGTCTGGCGCTGGGCTGCGCGCTGGTGCATTCGCCCAAGGTACTGTTTCTCGATGAGCCGACCTCCGGCGTGGACCCGCTGGGCCGCCGCCGTTTCTGGGACATCCTGTTCCGGCTGGCCCGCGAGGACGGCGTGGCAGTGCTGGTCACCACCCACTATATGAGCGAGGCGGAGCGCTGCGATCGGCTGGCGCTGATGTTTGCCGGCAAGGTGGTAGCCGACGGCACGCCGGCCAGCCTGAAAGACGCACTGGCCGCCCGGCGCGGCCAGCTGTATGCGCTCGACACCGCCGCGCCACGCGAGGCCTGCAAGGCGCTGCTGGCTGCCGGCTGGGAGGCCAGCCTGCACGGGCGGCGTATCCATTGCTTTATCAAAACCCCGGATAGCCAGCTGGCGCAGCTGCGCGACACCTTGGCGCAAGCCGGCCAGCCGCTGCTGGCCGCGCAAGTGCAAGCCGCCAGCATGGAAGACGTGTTTGTCGCCCTGATGACCGAACTGGAAACCCGCTCATGAATCTGCGCCGCATTCTCGCCTATGCCGGCAAGGAAGGTCGCGAGATCGTCCGCGACCGGCTGTTCTTCGCTCTGGCTTTTGTGGTCCCGCCCTTGCTGATGCTGCTGTTTGGCGTGGGGCT
>NZ_JAYRLZ010000412.1:0-2534 GCF_041904975.1 Chitinimonas sp.
ATGTCCACACCAATATTCCGGTGAATTCCGATGACTACGCCATGTTGCAAACCGCCCATCAGGCGGTTGCCCGCATCATGGTGCTGGCACGTCAACTCGATGGCGTGATCTCGGGCGAGCATGGCATCGGCATCACCAAGCTGGAATACCTGAGCGACGAGGAAATCGCCCCGTTCCGCGCCTACAAGCAACGCATCGATCCCAACGGCCACTTCAATCGCGGCAAACTGCTGGCCGGCGCCGATCTGCGTAATGCCTATACGCCGTCATTTGGCCTGCTTGGCGCCGAATCGCTGATTCTGGAGCAATCGGACCTCGGCGCCATTGCCGACAGCGTCAAGGACTGCCTGCGCTGCGGCAAATGCAAGCCTGTGTGCGCAACCCATGTGCCGCGCGCCAATCTGCTCTATTCGCCACGCAACAAGATCCTTGGCGTCGGCCTGCTCACCGAGGCCTTCCTGTATGAAGAGCAGACCCGCCGTGGCGTATCGCTCAAGCATTTCGAGGAGCTGGGCGATGTCGCCGACCACTGCACGGTATGCCACAAGTGCGTGAACCCCTGCCCGGTGAAGATCGACTTTGGCGATGTCACCATCGCCATGCGCAACTTCCTGCGCAAGACCGGCCACCGCAAGTTCAACCCTGGCACCGCCGCCGCCATGGCCTTCCTGACCGTGAAGGACCCGGCCACCATCAAGACCCTGCGCGCCGGCATGATGGGCATGGGCTACAAGCTGCAACGCCTCGGCAACCGGGTACTGAATGTCGCCGCCAAGGCGCAGACCGCAGCGCCGCCGGCTACGGTCGGCAAGCCGGGAATGAAGACCCAGGTCATCCACTTCATCAACAAGAAGATGCCCGGCAATCTGCCGAAGAAAACCGCACGGGCCTTGCTGGACGTGGAAGACGCCAGCGTGGTGCCGGTCATCCGCAATCCGAAAATCGCCATGGACGATTCGGAAGCGGTGTTCTACTTCCCCGGCTGCGGGTCGGAACGGCTGTTTTCGCAAGTCGGCCTCGCCACCCAGGCCATGCTGTGGCATGTCGGCGCCACCACGGTGCTGCCTCCCGGCTACCTGTGCTGCGGCTATCCGCAAACCTCCAGTGGCTTTGCCGACAAGGGCGAGCAGATCACTACCGAGAACCGCGTGCTGTTCCACCGCATGGCCAATACGCTCAATTACCTCGATATCAAGACGGTGATCGTGTCCTGTGGCACCTGCATGGATCAGCTGACCAAATATCAGTTCGAACAGATCTTCCCCGGTTGCCGCCTGCTCGATATCCACGAATACCTGCTGGAAAAAGGCGTTCGGCTGCAAGGGGTGGCCGGTACCCGCTATATGTACCACGACCCCTGCCACACGCCGATCAAGACCATGTCGCCGATCAAGCTGGCCAATGAGCTGATGGGAGGCGGCGTCGCCCTGAACGAGCGCTGCTGCGGCGAAAGCGGCACGCTGGCAGCCACCCGGCCGGATGTCTCCACCCAGGTGCGTTTCCGCAAGGAAGAGGAAATGCGCAAGGGCGCCGACGCACTGCGCAAGGACAGCCCGGATGCCCAGGTCAAGGTGCTGACCTCCTGCCCTAGCTGCCTGCAGGGCCTGAGCCGCTACAACGATGATTCGGCCACCGAAGCCGACTACATCGTGGTGGAAATCGCCAAGGCAGTACTGGGCGAGAACTGGCTGCCTGCATATGTGGAAACGGCGCGCAATGGCGGTATCGAACGGGTACTTCTGTAAACCAGCCCGGTGCGCCGCTGGCGGCGCACCGAATTTCCACAGGCTGACGTTTTTCGGCACCTTTTGTCGGCCATCTGCCCGCCTTCACCGCAAGCAACCTTGAGTTCGGGGCAGCCAGACGCCACAATGCCAACGTGCTAAATCTGTCATGAAGGTCCATGCAAACCCAAGATTGCCCACTTTGTCAGGATTCCGGCGGCGAACTCGTCTGGCAGTCGGCGTTATATCGCGTCATTGTTGTCGATGAAGCCGGTTATCCGGGTTTTTGCCGGGTAGTGCTGAACCAGCATGTTGCCGAAATGACCGATCTGCCCCCTGAACAACGTACCGCCATCATGAATGCGGTCTGGGCGGTGGAAGAAGGCTTGCGGGCCGAATTGCAGCCACACAAGATCAATCTGGCCAGCTTGGGCAATATGGTTCCACACCTGCATTGGCATGTGATTCCACGCTGGCAGGATGACCGGCACTTTCCGGCACCGATCTGGGCCGCGCCAGCGCGTGAGCCAATCACCAGAAAACCTGATCTGGCCCGCCTGAAAGCTGCACTGGCATCGCGCCTTTTGATGCTGGAAACGTTCACCAAGGAGTGATGACGGTGACGCTCGACCTACCCGAATTCGATCTGTCGCAGGCAATGGAGTTTGTCGACGCGCGCGGCTTCAAGGACTGGCTGAAGCTGGTGCCCTTGATCAATGTCCGCCAGGCGCATCAGGACATCCTCGATAAGCTGGACCGCCTCAACCGCTCGCCGGTCCTGCCGATCGAGCTCCTGAAAATGCTGGAACT
>NZ_JAYRLZ010000102.1:0-14253 GCF_041904975.1 Chitinimonas sp.
GGCAAGGATGCGCTCCACCATGCTATTGGTTTTGCCCAGCGTATCCTTGGTCTGGGTGGCGAGCTTTCTTACCTCGTCGGCCACCACAGCAAAGCCGCGCCCCATTTCACCAGCGCGTGCCGCTTCTATGGCGGCATTGAGTGCCAGCAGATTGGTCTGTTCCGACACCTCGGCAATGGTCTTGAGCACACCGGTCACGTCGCGCACATTGGCAGCCAGACTCTGAAAGGCCGCGGTGAATTCATGATTGGCGGCAGCGCCTGCCGAGATGCGCGCATTCATCTGCACAATCTGCATTCGCGCCTGATCGAGCTGCTGGCTGACCTTGCCGATATCGGCATGCAAGGTGGCGGCATGCTCGGCCGAATTCGCCGTCGCTTCGGCGATCTGGTCGGCACGCCGGGTCACTTCGCCAAGCCCCTCGGCCGCTGTGACCGTATCACTGGAAATCGCCCGCGTCTGCACGGCAAATTCCTGTGACAAGCGCGCATTGTCGCCGGCCACCGCCTTGGCCTGACCAAGCGCACCGCGAAAACTGGCGATCAGGGAGTTGAGATTGCGGCTGATCTGCCCCAGCTCGTCTTGCTCCTGCGTCCGCATGGTCAGGGTCAGATTCTTGTCGCGCGCAATGATATCGATGGTGTGATTGATGCCGGCTACGCGGCGAACCAGCAGGCTAATCAATACATAAGACAGCGCCATACCGAGGATGAAACCCACGAGGCCAATGGCCAGTGACTTGACCAGGGTCAGGCGCAGCTCGCTCGCCACATCATCGACCGCGATATCGGCACCGATCAGATAGACGAGGCCCTGGCTGGTTTTTACCGGGATATAGACCGAGCGATAGTCTCCCCAGCGATCACTGTGTTCGTCATAAGCCTTGGCACCGGTACGCAATGTCTCGCTGACGCCGCTACGCTCCACCGACAGTACGCTGAAGTGCGGCGCATAGCGCTTGGCCTTCTTGTCGGCCTCGCTGAATGCATCGCTCAGGTAAACCAGCTTGCCATCCACCTTGCTCAGCGCATACAGATGGGCAAGCCCGGCCTTATCGGCATACTCGCGCAGGCGCACGCCATTGCTGGTGTACTCGGTATCGGATACCGATGCCTCGCTCTGGCTGGAACGCTGGAAAAAGGATTCGCTTTGCAGGAACGGCAGAGCATGCGCCGCGCCGCTCAAGCGTCCATCGACGCTGGCAATGATGGCGGCCGATTTCAGGTAGTAGGAATAGCCGGTGTAGATAATGCCGGTAATCAGATTGGCCACAAAAAACATGGCCAGAAGCTTGGTCTTTAGCGACCAATCGCGAATGGATGGCATGGCGCACCCCCCGGGCATAGGCTAACGCCCACTATAGGCGATGCTGCAACGCGGCGTATACTCGACACTTTGCTTCCCCCTTCCGCTGCCATGGCCCTTTTCAACCCCGCCAACCATTTGCTGCAGCCCGCCTCGACCGAGGCCTACCATTTCGTGTTCTGCGACGGCCGTCTGCTACTACCCGCCGATGAAGCCGCGCCGTTCTTGCCGCTCGCTAGCGGCGCATTCGATCTCACCCAGGCCCATTACCTGGGACGCCTGGGGCAGCATGACTGCTGGAGTCTGACCGTGGCAGCAGTGCCGGAGGGTTTCCGGGCGGCACCCTTGCGTGCCGCCATGATGGCCCTGCCGAACGAGCTGATGATGATTGCCGCGCGGGCCGGACAAATCATTGAATGGGACCGTGCCCATCGCTTTTGCGGCGTATGCGGCACGGCCACTGTGCACAAATCCGGCGAGCGCGCCCGCGTTTGCCCAAGCTGCGGCCATCTGGCCTATCCGCGCATCAGCCCGGCGATGATGTGCTTGGTATGGCGCGAAGGCGAGGTTCTGCTGGCGCGGTCTCCCAACTTTACCCCGGGCGTGTATAGCGCCCTTGCCGGCTTTGTCGAACCGGGTGAATCGCTGGAAGAATGCGTAGAGCGCGAAGTCAAGGAAGAGGTAGGCGTCGATGTCGTCGATCTGCAGTATTACGGCAGCCAGAATTGGCCCTTCCCGCACAGCCTGATGCTGGCCTTCAGCGCCCGCTGGTGTGGCGGCGACATCGTGCCGCAGCCCGGCGAGATCGAGCATGCGGCCTGGTTCGCGCTGGATGCGCTGCCGCCGATTCCGCCACGCTTCAGTATTTCCGGCTATCTGATCCGCGATCAAGTCAAAGCCATGGGCGGACCCGATATCGGCTAGCAAACGGCCAGCTTAGCCACGACTGGCGCGATGGGTCCACACGCCGCTGGCCATGATCAGCAGCATGGCCAGCCAGCCCATCCATCCCTGGCGATCGCCCCAAATCGCCATGCCGAACAGGCTGGAACCCACCACCGTGGTATAGGCAAGGCTGGCCACGACCAGGGTGCGCCCCTTGCGATAAGCGCGCGTCATCGCCAGCTGCGCGCCGGTGGCGCTGGCCCCCATCCCGGCTACCAGCCAGATATTGTGAAGGGTAAGCGGGCTGAAACGACCGAACAGCATCCAGGCCGCCCCGCCAAGCGAGGCGACCAGGGAGAAATAGAACACGGTACGCCATTCCGGCTCGCCGGCTTCGCCAAGAATCCGTACATTCAGATAGGCAATGCCCGCACCAAAGCCGGAAGCCAGGCCCATGAGGCCGGCAAACCATTGGTCCCGCTCAAAAGTCGGATGCAGCAGTAAAACCACCCCGGCAAAACCCAGCAGTACCGCGCCGAGCAGGCTCAGCGACAGTCGCTCGCCCAGCCAAACGGTAGTGAGCAGCGCAAGGAACAAGGGTGAGGTGTAATTGAGCGTAACCGCCGTAGCGAGGGGCAAATGGGCTATCGCGTAGAAATACAGCATCAGCGACAGGGTGCCGGCAATGGCGCGGGTCAGCTGGGTACCCAGGACCGGCGTCTTCAGCGAGCCGCCACGCATCAGGACCACGCCGCCCACCACCAGCAAGCCGACAAAGCAGCGATAGAACACCAACTCTGCCGTGCTGAAATAGGCAGCGCCCAGTTTGACGAAGGCCCCCATGCAGGCAAACAGCAAGGAGGCCACCAGCATCCAGAATGAACCGGACTGCATCAGGGATCGGGGTAGACGCGGCATGGCGCGCATTGTATCGGCTTGCGCATCCGGCCAGTCACAATATCTGCCTCAAGCTTTCAACAACAGCGCTCCCGACAGCAGCTTGACCAGCTCGCCCTGACGATGGGTTCCGGTCTTCCAGAACATCGACTTGAGCTGGGTACGGATGGTGGAAACCTGCACCATCAAGCGATCGGCCGCCTCTGCCGGCGAACAGCCTTCCAGCAGCAAGGACGCCAGCCGGCATTCGGCCGGCGACAGGCCATACAGCGCGGATAGCACTTCCAGGGGCTGGGCATCGCTCAGCATCGGGTTATGTGCCATCAACAACACCAAGGGGCGCCGCCAGTCGGCCGCCAGTGGTGATTCCGGCGGCAAGGGGGCTACCAGCACCGTGTGGCGCCCGCCTTCCTCATGATCCAGCGCCAGTGCGCCGCTACGCGGCTTGGGGCCGGTAGCCTGCGCCAACAAGGAGGCAAGCCGGGTACTGACTGGCGACGTATCCGCCTGCAGCCGTCCCTTTTTGACCGAGAGGCAAGGCAGGCCTTGCTGCGCAGCATGGTTGGCGAACAGGATGGTTCCGTCGACATCCAGCACCCAGATAGGCGTCGCAAGCCGATCCAGCGCCTGACGCGCCACCGCCGCCTGCAGACGCAGACGCGAAAACTCGCTGGACAGGCGGCAAGCCAGCTCAAGGTGCTGCGACAGGCGCGACAGCAGCTCGTTATCTTCCCTGGCAAACGGTGCCGCCCCGGCATCGCGCTGAAAACCCAGCAATGCCTCATTGCGACCGTCATCGAATACCCGGCAGGCAATGGCGCTGCGTCGTGACAAACCAAGGCGAGCCAGCATGGTTGCGGTATCGGGATTCAGGCGACGGTCATCAAAACAGGCAGTCTGGCTGACCCAGACGCCCACATTGGCTCTCAGCGCAATGCGCGTCCATGGATCAACTTCGGTCGCCGCGTCCTGAAAACACAGGGTCAAGGCTTCCGGGTATCCCACCAGATTGCACTGACTGGCAATACCGCTGAGCTTGTCGCGCAGGTAAAACGCAGCGGAATCGGCATTGACGGTATCGGCGATGCGCTTGAGCAAGGCATCCCAGCGAGCAGGCTCCAGAACAACCGTGTGTATGGTAGTGACGAGGGCATCGTAGGCCCGTTGTTTGATATCGCCCATCGACGGTCCGCTCCCCCGGCGGCTTCTGGTCGTTTGTGTGTCGGCATTGTGGCGGTAGCAAGGCCGCCTCTTCAAGCTTTTCCTAATTTTCTTATCGCTATCCTCCATTTGGAGGATGACGAGCCACGGGCAGAGCAGGAAAATGGCGCCAATCGCTCGGGGAGGAGGAGGAAGCCCCGGGGAGGAGGAAGCCATAAGCCGGAATCATCCGGCAGCAAAAATACAAAGCCAAAGCGCAATCAATGAAAAGGGCACCGCAAGGTGCCCTTTTCATTTGCCAGCCATGCGGCTACAGGTGTTCGCCCATTTCCCGGCGCATGAACTCGTGGAAATGCAGCATGCCGTCTTCCATCGGGCTCTGGTAAGGGCCGAACTCATCGCGCCCTTCCTTGAACAGGAGGCTGCGCCCCTCTTCCATGCGGCGGATGATCTCCATGTCCTCAACCGCGGTTTCCTGATAGGCCTTTTGCTCGGCCGCCATGAACTCCGGCTCGAACAGGGCGATTTCTTCCGGGTAATAGAACTCGACGATATTCTTGTACTCGCGCGGTCCGGTGGGCAGCAGGGTCGAAATCACCAGGGTATGCGGATACCACTCGACCATTACATTCGGGTAATAGGTCAGCCAGATGGCGCCATGCTTGGGCACCTCGCCGCGATTGAAGGCCAATAGCTGCTTGTGCCATTCCGCATAGGTCTTGGAACCGGCCTTGGCCAGGGCGTTGTGGATGCCCACAGTCTGGACCGAATGCCAGTCACCGAATTCCCACTTCAGATCGTCGCACTCGACAAAGCGCCCGAGACCCGGGTGGAACGGGTCAACGTGGTAGTCCTCGAGATACACCTCGATAAAGGTCTTCCAGTTGCCCTGGTACACATCCACTTCCACCCGGTTCAGCACATAGTTGCTGAAGTCGAGATCGCGGGCGACCCCGAGGTCTTTCAAGTCAGCCTCGACATCGCGCCCGCCGGTGCCGAGCTCGAACAGCATGCCGTTCCAGCTTTGCAGACGGGTATTGGGTAGATTCAGGCAAGGCTTGTCGGGAAAATGCGGTGCACCGATCAAGGTGCCTTGATTGTCGTAGGTCCACCGGTGCAAGGGGCAAACGATATGGCTGCTATTGCCGCGCCCATCGACCATCAAGGCTTGGCGGTGGCGACAGATATTCGATAGCAGCTGCACACCAGCCTCGGTGCGCTTGAGCATGCGGCCGCGGTCGTACATTTCCAGCACCTGATAGTCGCCGATATTGGGCACCATCAGTTCATGGCCAACGTATTTCGGTCCGTGAGCAAACAGGATTTCTTGTTCCAGCCGGTAAAACTCCGCATCGAAGTACACCGAGACTGGTAGTTGCGCGTTAGCTGCGCGCAGCAGATGGCGAGATTCCAAGTTGGACATATCCCACACCCCCAAGTAGTCAGGGTGAGGCGCAATCCAAGCGGACAGGCGCCCCAACACCCGAAGGTCTAAGAACGTCTTGCCTTGATGGATTACGAGTCGACACCGGCATTGCGCTGGCGCCGGAGAGGAGATTTCCCCGCTCCCTAGCCTCATGGCCCTTTGGGGCAAGCACCAGGCGTGTCGTTAGACACCCTAATACCCGCGCTGGGCGAGGTGCCGCAGCGCTAAATTACGAGGGGCGGATTCTGGCCGAATCCTTCTGGCATGGCAAGGGAAACGTAGAAAAATCCATCGTGAAATGAGGGACATAGCCACCCACCAGCTTAGTCGATTCGAGCTGCCTCACGCAGGTAGTCGGGCGATTCACGCACGGTAGCCACGGCGTCCCAAATCTGTTTGGTCAATGCGGGCGAGCGCTGCGCCAGCGCATGGCTAAGCATCAGGTAATAAGGCTTGGTCTGGATGGCCGGCTCGATGCGTTCAATCTTTCGCTGCCAATCGGGACTCTTTCTGAGCACAGCCTCTGCTGCACCGGTCTGCAATGCAGCCACGCCCAGACGCTTGACTTCCAACATTCGCAAGATGGCCTCGACCGATTTGGTGGAGTCAGAAACCTCCAACGCCATTCCCCGCAAATAGCTCACGATCGAAAAACCGGATTGCGCCCCTACCGGACCATCCAGTTTGCTCAGTTGCGTGCCATCCCAAGTAACCAATGCGCCTTTAAGCCGGTAAAAATGGTAAGTCTCACTCATCATCCGCCGCGCAGGATCTGGCTTGCCACCCAGCATCGGATACTGGCCGAACGCCATGCGCTCTTCCACAAAACTAGCCTTGAAAGCACCATCAAACTGCCCGGCCTGCAACATGGCCATACAGCGCTTCCACGGTTGGCGCTCGATCCGGATGGGTATCTCGATCTGTCGAGCCACCATATTGATCATGGTCACATTGAGGCCGCCGCCATCTTGCAGCAGCCACGGGTACGCATCCTGATCCTCAGCGCAAAACGCTAACAATGTCGGTCGAGTTTCGGCCTGAACAGCGGGAAACAGAACTACCGCGAGCAAAAAACAGACGAGCAGAAAGCGGATCATATCTTCACCCCCTGTTCAGTTTATAGCTACAGAAAGCCGCTCAGGAGGTGACCGATATTTGATCAACATCGTCTAAAAGCCCGGAGAGGCTCCGAACTGAAACCGGTTCTCAACCACCATAACATGTACCGCGAGATCCTGGACTGGCGAGACTGGTTGAATAGTCGAACTGTTCAGTGTCTCCTTAATCGGAGCAGCCTCACGATCAATGGGGCAACAAGTTTTCGATAGTGAGCCATCCAGGGTCTTCAAGGCCGGGGACGGAGATCCATGAACCACCGCACGACGCGCGCCGACCGAGGCATGGCAAGGCGCCCACCGCTGCGGAAGCAGGCTTGGATCGATTCTCAGAAGGCTTGCAACCGAAGACAACCCTGGGCCCGGCTCGCCCCCCCGAAGCTCCAGTTGAATGAGGGTGCTGCAATCAGAGAAATTGAACCTGCCACCGAGGTCGAGCAGCAACTAATTGGATAGGCGAAAAAATCCGATGTCAGTTAACTGACACCGGATACTCCAGAAGTAGCTGCTTGGCATTGAAGGCCTGCCAAAACATCATTGCGCAGAAGGCGGGCCTACTGAGTCAGACTGCGAATGGAATCACTTCTCCACAAACGCGCGCTCGATCACATAGTCGCCCGGCTCGCCAATGCGCGGCGACACCTTGAAGCCGCGCGCATCGAGCAGCGCTGCGGTGTCCTTGAGCATGCTGGGGCTGCCGCACATCATGGCGCGATCAGTCTCGGGATTGAGTGGCGGCAGACCAAGGTCCTCGCACAGCTTGCCGTTTTCGATCAGATCGGTAAGGCGACCCTGATTGCGGAATTCCTCGCGGGTAACGCTTGGGTAGTAGATCAGTTTTTCCTGGATCACATCGCCGAAGAACTCGTTTTTCGGCAACTCGTTCTGGATGTAGTCGGCATAGGCCAACTCGTTCACAAAACGTACGCCGTGGAACAGGATCACCTTTTCGAAGTGCTCATAGGTTTCCGGGTCCTTGATGATGGACATGAATGGCGCAAGGCCGGTGCCGGTGCCGAACAGGAACAGGTTCTTGCCGGGCTTGAGATCAGTGATCACCAAGGTGCCGGTCGGTTTGCGGCTGACCAGCAATTCATCGCCCACCTTGAGATGCTGCAGGCGCGACGTCAGCGGGCCGTTTGGTACCTTGATGCTGAAGAATTCCAGGTGCTCTTCGTAATTGGCGCTGGCAATCGAGTAGGCACGCATCAGCGGGCGCTCGTTCACCTGCAGGCCGATCATGACGAAATGACCATTTTCGAAACGCAGCCCGGGGTCGCGCGTGGTGGTGAAGCTGAACAGGGTGTCGTTCCAGTGATGGACACTGAGGACGCGTTCGGTAGCAATAGTAGACATGGTGAATTGACAAACCCGAAATGATGGCAGCCGACGATTTTAACAAACTATCCAAATGCCTCCCTAACCATTGCGGCATTTGCTGACAGCCAAACGGAATATGGTTGGGCAGAGGCGGCAGAGTATACAACGATAGTCATTCTCATTTATAATTTCGACCGGATTAATTGAATGGATCGAAGCGGACTATGCTGCAACGATCCGCGCCAAAGTACCTCTGCCATTCGAAAGAAACCATGCAACTTCACACTGCCGCCCTGCCCCTGTTGCTCGCCGCTTTGCTCTGTTCTACCGCCCAAGCCAAGGAATACCCGATCGGCAAGCCGCAAAAGGCCGGCGGTATGGAAATCGCTGCGGTGTATTTGCAACCGGTGAAAATGGAGCCGGACGGCATGATGCGCAAAGCTGAAGAATCGGATGTCCATATGGAAGCCGATATCCGCGCCCTGGCCGGCAACACCAATGGCTTCCCCGAAGGAAGTTGGGTGCCGTATCTGAACGTCAAGTATGAAATCAGCAAGGTCGGTGGCAAGGACAAGATCAGCGGTGACTTCATGCCTATGGTTGCCAACGACGGCCCGCACTATGGCGACAATGTCAAACTGCAAGGCCCGGGCAAATACACGCTGAAGCTGACCATTGCCGCGCCTGATGCCAACCCGCATGCGCACTTTGGCCGCCATGTCGACAAGGAAACCGGCGTAGCGCCCTGGTTCAAGCCATTTACCGTTCAGTATGATTTCGTGTTCGCCGGCATCGGCAAAAAGGGCGGCTATTAAGCCTTGGGCTGATTTGCGCCACTTCCTACCCTATTAACTGATCGAGTTCTTTCATGCCCCGCCTGCTTGCCCAGTTCATGTTCGTTGGTCTGTTTGCCAGCCACGTCTTCGCTGCAGGCCTCTTTACCGTGAAGGTCGTCGCCAAGGACGGCAAGCTGAGTCCGGCACGGCTAGAAGTGCCGGCCGGACAGCGCATCAAGATCGAGATCAGCAATCAGGGCAAGACGCCAATCGAATTCGAGAACCTGCAGTTACGTGTCGAAAAGGTATTGGCGCCCGAGGCGGAATCATTCGTGGTGCTCAATCCGCTGCGTCCGGGCAGTTACAGCTTTATCGACGAGTTTCATCCTCAGGCCGGCAAGCTTGAGCTGATCGCCAAATAGGTCACGCCATGGGCAATGCTCTGTTCATCATCTGGCGCGAGTCGGCCGAGGCCATGTTGGTTATCGGCATTCTGTACGCTTGGCTGCGCCGACAGCCCGACCCTTCGGTCGGCATGCGCTATCTGTGGGGCGGCGTCGCCACAGGCTTGGGCCTGGCGATTTTGCTGGCGCTGGTGATGCTCGGGGTGATCCGCAATCTGTCCGCCGATGGTCTCGAATACTTCCAGCTGGGCATGATGACCGTGGCTGCCGGCTTGATTACCCAGATGGTGTTCTGGATGCGCCGGCACGGCCGCACCCTCAAGCGCGATCTGGAAAACGATCTGGCGCGCAACCAGGAAACCGCCAATTGGTGGGGCCTGCTCACCGTGGTGGCACTGGCCGTGGGACGCGAAAGCGCGGAAACCGTGGTGTTCCTGTACGGCCTCGGCCTGGAGGGCCATGGTAGCGGCCAATGGCTGCTGACCGTGGGCCTCGGTCTGCTGCTCGCCTACCTGACCTTCTGGGCGCTGCAACGCGGCAGCAAGATCGTCTCCTGGCGTACTTTCTTCCGGGTCAGCGAGATTTTGCTGCTTTTGCTGGCCAGTGCGCTGGTCATTGGCGCTGCCGAAAAGATGATCAATCTGGGCTGGCTGCCGACCGGTATCGACGAAGTGTGGGACAGCTCCCGCCTGCTCGATGACAGCAGCCGCTTCGGCAATTTTGTTGCCTCGTTCACCGGTTACCGCGCTCATCCTACCCTTGCCGCATTGTTGATCTATCTGGGCTATTGGGCCTTGGTGATCGGCGTACGCTTTTTGCCGGCGCGCAGCCGACAGCCTGGTCACGCATGAACGGCCCCTCATTGCGGCTAGAGCATCGCCTCGCCCCGCGCATTGCCGCCTTCGGACTATGGCTGCGCGAACACCAGAAGCTGATTCGCACCACACAGTGGCTGGTCGTGGCCTGCTATCTGTTCCTGATCCTGGTACCGGCCTTCCTGCCATTGCCGGATGACAATGCCCGCATCCTCAACAATCTGACCACCCTGGCGCAATTCCTGTTCTGGGGCATCTGGTGGCCCTTCGTGCTGCTTTCGATGGTGCTGATCGGACGCAGCTGGTGCGGCGTGTTCTGCCCAGAAGGCGCACTATCGGAATGGGCAAGTGGCCTGGGTCGTGGCCGGCCGATTCCGCGCTGGCTCAAGTGGGGCGGCTGGCCCTTTGTCGCCTTTTGCCTGACCACCATCTTCGGCCAGCTGGTCAGCGTCTACCAGTATCCGAAGGCTGCCTTGCTGGTGCTGGGCGGCTCGACCGTCGCCGCCATGATCATCGGCTACCTGTATGGCCGCGCCAAGCGGGTGTGGTGCCGGCATCTGTGCCCGGTGAATGGGGTATTCGGCCTGCTGGCCAAGCTGTCGCCCTTTTACATGCAGGTTGATCGGCAGCAATGGAATGACGCGCCGGCGCGCAAAGTGATTCCGATCAACTGCGCACCGCTAGTGGACATCCGCCGCATGGAAGGCCCGTCCGAATGCCATATGTGCGGTCGCTGCGCCGGTCATCGCGAGGCGGTGAACCTGATGGTGCGTGCACCAAACCGGGAAATTGTCGAGCTCACCGAGAAGCAGGCATCCGGCTGGGACTTGCTGCTGGTGGTGTATGGCTTGCTGGGTGTCGCCATCGGCGCATTCCAGTGGACCGCAAGCCCGTGGTTTATCAGCAGCAAGCAAGCAGCGGCCGAGTGGCTGGTCAATCACGAGATTTTCTGGCCGCTTGCCGACAATGCGCCATGGTGGCTGCTTACCCACTATGCCGAGCGTAACGATGTATTCACCTGGCTCGATGGTGCGATGATCATCGCTTATATCTGCACCATTGCCATGCTTCTGGGTAGCTGGGTCTTGCTATGGCTGGCACTGGCGGCACGGCTACAGGGCGGCAACTGGCGCGCCAACACCATCCGCCTTGCTTACACGCTGACACCGCTGGCAGGCATCGGCGTGATTCTTGGCCTGTCCGCACTGACCGTAACCCTATTGAAAGCCGAAGGAATCAGCTTTACCTGGTTAACACCGGCACGATTCACCCTGCTTGGTCTCGCCAGTACCTGGTCGCTGTGGCTCGCTTACCGGCAGGCCAAGCCTGCGCGTCGCGGCCTGAGTACCGCTCTGTTGCTCACTCCGGCGCTGGGCGGGGTATTGGCAATGTGGTGGCTGATGCTGGTTGCCTGGTAAAGCAGCCTAGCGCTCGGGCCGCCGCACCACGGTGACGCTGCATTGCGCTTCGGCGACCACCCGCGCCGACACGCTGCCCAGATGGCGCCGCAATATCCCGCTGTCGCGCGCGCCGAGTATCAAATGGTCTACCTGATTCTGCGTGGCAAACTCGATCAAGGCACTGGCCGGATCGGGAGCCGCCAGTACGTGGAAGGTGATCCGCTCCGCAGGCAGCGACAGTGCCGCCGCCCAGTGCTTGAGCGCCGCCAGGCGTTTCACATGCAGATTGCGCCCCTGCGCATCTTCGTTGAAGTCCAAGCCGATACGCTGGGTCTTCAGTACCGATACGCAGGCAAGCCGCGCCTCGCCGGCCACACTCATCAATAGCGCCGTACTGCGCCGCAGCGCCTCGGCCAGCGTATCCTCGCCACCAGTCAAGTCCACCGCCGCCATCACGATCGGCGCGCGTGCCAACTGCGCGGCAGCACTGCCGCTAGGCTGAGTCTCGCGGCCCATGGCGCGGAACCAGCGGCGCAGGCGCTGCCAGCGGCTATCCACACTGCGTTTGGTTGCCAGTGCACTCAGCGGCAGCTGCTCGGGATTTCGCAAGATCAGCGCCAGCTCACCCGCGCTGGCGAAACGCGCAGCCGGGTCCACTGCCAGACAGCGCAGAATCACCTCCTGCAGCCAGGGCGGGCAATCTGCTCGCAGGCACACCGGTGGCAATGGGTCACGCCACAGGCGCTGGCGCAATCCGGCCTGGCTGCCTGGAAACCCGAATGGCCGCTCGCCAGTGAGCAGGTAGTACAGCGTCACCCCCAAGGCAAACAGATCGGAGCGCGGCTCGCTGCGCTCATATAGCACCTGCTCGGGCGAGATATACGGCGCCGTGCCCAAGGGAAGGCGGAACTCTTCGTCCAGCAGGTCGGGCAGTCGATCGTGGTGGGCCAGGCCAAAATCCACCAGCACGGCGGTGCCATCGTCGCGAAACAGGATATTGCTGGGCTTGAGATCGAGATGGATCACATGCTGGCGATGCAGATCATGCAAGGCATCGGCAATGCGCGCACCCAGGCTCACCACCTCGTCCACCGGCAAGGGAAGCTGATCCAGCCGGGCGCGCAGCGACTCTCCGGCAATACGCTCCATCACCAGATAGGGCTGCTCGGTGAAGTCGCCGCTGGCAAATACCTGCGGCACATGCGGGCCGCGCAGGCGCGGCAGGATCATCTGCTCGACCTCGAAACCGACGATGGCAGTCGGATCATCTTCGCCACGCAGCTTCGGCAACTTCATCACCAGTGCCTGGCGATGCTGCAGATGGCTGACCGCCCAGATGCTGGCCATGCCGCCCACGCACAGGCGCTCTTGCAAGGTAAAGCCATCAATCTCCTGTCCGACGGCAAGCTCGGTACGACTCATCAACTACCCTCCGGCTATTGCCCGAGCAATAGCCGCCCGGCCAAGGATTGCGGCAGCCCGCTGGCACGGATGCGTGCCGCTGCCGACGCAACATCGTAGGGTACGCGGCGAAAGGTAAGCTGTTGCTGATCGGTATCAAACAAGGCGTAGGCCGCTGCCGTATTGTGATCACGCGGCTGCCCTACCGAACCGACGATGGCCAGCCAGCGACGATTGCCCAGCAAGGGAATGGCTTGGCCGGGAACCGGCACGAAATGACTGGACTTGCCGAGGCTGGAAAGATGGTAAAGCGCCTGGTCATGATGGTGGCCGCAAAACACCTGGCGCTGCGGCACCACATCGAGCGCATGCAGCGCGTCGCCGGTGCCGGTAATGTATTCCCAGCCAGCCGGATTCCAAGGGTTGGCATGGACAAACAGGCAGTCATCTTGCTGTGCCGTCATCGGCAGGCCATGCAAAAACGCGCGCTGACTGTCGCTGAGTTGTTGTGCCGTCCAGTCGACGGCGGCCTGCGCCTCGGCATGCATGCGCGTCGCCAGCTTGCCGATCGCCGCTGCATCATGGTTGCCCAGCACGGCCAAGGCGCCCCACTCCACATGGTGCATCACGGTATCGACCACCCAGGCCGGATCGGCGCCATAGCCGACATAGTCACCCAAGAACACATAGCGGTCCGGGGCAAAGGCAGCGGCATCGTCCAAACAGGCGCTCAAGGCCTCGCGGTTGGCATGCAGGTCGGACAGCAAGGCAAGCAACATGGCGGCATTCCGGTTGAATTGGGAAGGTCTGAACGAATCCACTTACGCGCAAAAAGCGCGCCCCCCCGCGCAATGCGGAGGCGGAGGGATATATCAACAAGGAATCAATAGCTTACCCACGTTCGCCCAAGTTCCGCGTTTCCCGGGACCGGCTACTCCAGTCGGCAACTCGATTCGTTCAGAGCCTTACTAGCTTCCAGCATAGCGCCAGTGGCGCCTACACTGTCGATCCACTGCACTTGTCTGCTCGATCCGATGCGCCCATACACCGAATGCGTTTCCCGCTTGCTTGCCGAACTCGGCATTTCCGAAACCTACCTGGCCGGCCGCGGATTAGCTCTGCAGGAGCAAGCCAGCCTGCTGATGCCGCTCGGCGTCGACCTGCTCGGCCGCGACCAGTTTGCTACGCCAGAGGCCGGCCTTGCCTGGATCGCCATGCGGCAAGCCGCCCTCGATGCAGGCGTAGAGCTGCAGCTGGTATCGGCGTTTCGCAGCATCGACTATCAGGCCGGCATCATCCGCCGCAAACTGGCGGGAGGCTTGGACCTGAACACCATATTGCAGGTAAG
>NZ_JAYRLZ010000413.1:0-2524 GCF_041904975.1 Chitinimonas sp.
TGCCCAGCTATGTTGGTGCGGCGATGGATCGCGAGGCACGCCTGGCGCAGTTCAAGGTTACACGCCGTGCGCTTAAAGCCGGCGGGGCGATGCCGCTAATGCCCTGGGACTTGTTCGTTAGCTGGTGCCAGCAGCGGATCGACGATTACAACGCACGCCCACACCGCAGCCTTGGCAATACTTCGCCTGATCTCGCCTGGCGTGCTTTTGAAGCGAAGGGCTGGCAGGCGCTGCGCCTTGATAAATCCGAACTCGATACGCTGTTCCGGCCACGCGTTACTCGCGCCCTGCGCCGCGCCGAAATCCAGCTATTCAACAACATCTACTTTGCGCGGGAACTCGAGGAGTTCCACGGCATGGAAGTGCACGTCGCCTACGATATTCACGATCCATTGCAGGTTTGGGTCTATCTGCCCAGCGGCCAGCTGCTCTGTACCGCCCAAGCCAACGGTAATCGCAAGCATTACATGCCGGTGGCTGCGGTTGAACAAGCCCGGCAGGAGCGCGCCAAAGGCCGTCTTGCCCGCGTTGATGCCAAGCGTGAAGAGATCCTTGAGGAGCTTCACGGCGGGCCGGCGCTTAGCGCCCCGAGTGCAAGCCAGATCGTCATTGGCGGCCGCGTCATCGAGCACGAGTCCATTTCGTCAAAACCGGAACCCGTCAAGATCACCGCGCCGCAAGCCATCCCGAGCCGTTCTGACGAATTGCAGGCACGCGCTGCCGGAATCGTCAAAACCGTTTCTCGTTCGGAGCGACCCGCTGCCGAGAACTATGCCGAGTGGCTCGCCCTTGATGCCCGCATGCGCGCCGGTGAAGCCCTGAATGAAGCCGATGCCCGCTGGCATCGCAGTTACCCGCAATCGGCGCAATACCGCGCCGAGGCAAAGAGAAAGGCCGCCGCGTAGTGCAAGTACGCGACGGCCTATGTAGCAACGTAAAACGTCACAACAGGAGCTTTTAAAGATGTCACAAACCGCTCAAATTCACAACCTTGGCCTTGTCCGCACCGCTGCGGAACGGCTGGCCAGCCGCACTGCCGGCTTGCCCGGCATGGCTGTACTGTACGGCCCTGCCGGTTGGGGGAAAACCACCGCTGCAATGGCCATTGCGAATGAGCACCGCGCCTACTTTGTTCAGATGCGCTCGGCCTGGAGTCGCAAGACCCTGCTTGAAAAGATCGTGATCGAAATGGGGGCGAAGCCGGCCGGAACGATTCCCCAGCTGCTCGACCAGGTCGTCGAGCAACTGGCGGCTTCCGAGCGGATGCTGATGATTGCTGCGTTCGACTACTGCGCAAAAAACGACGGCATGGTCGAATTGATCCGCGATATCTACGAGGGCAGCCAGGCTACGCTGCTGTTGCTTGGGGAGGAACTGCTACCGCAAAAGCTGAAAAAGTGGGAACGCTTTCACAGCCGGGTGCTTTCGTGGATTCCTGCCCAGCCGATCACGCTCGCTGATGCGGAAATGCTTTTGCCGATTTACTGCCCGAATATCCATGTCGGTACCGATCTGCTTGAGCACCTCGTCAAGCTTTCAGGCGGTAGCGTTCGCCGGGTATCGGTCAACCTTTCTGATATCTGCGAGAAAGCCTCGCTGGAGGGCTGGGATCGCGTTACCCGTGCGGAGTGGGGTGACCGCGCGATCTACACCGGCGAGGCCCCCCGGAGGGCTGTGTAATGGCCACTGCACAGATGCTCCCATCCAACGCGGGTCGCCGCGTTTTGATCAATATTCACCGGGGCGAAAATCCCGAGTCTGGCATCACCAATCCAGCCGTGGTGCTCGATAGCCTGCGCACCCGTGGTCTCCTCGATCTCGGCAACAAGCTGACGGAAGCCGGCTGCGCCATGGTTGTTCGCCTCACCCAAAAACCGGAGGTGCGCCGTGGCTCGTAAACCAATTTCTACCTACGCGGGGGGCAAGGGGCCACGCCAGTTTATCTGGGAAGCGATTCGCGCGATGGGTACGGAGGCCGAGTGGGATAAATACACCATCGCTCGCCGCGCTGATGTTGAAGACCAGACGGTCGGCACTTATCTCCAGGCCCTGGTGAAAGCCGGAATCGTCATTGAAACCCGGCGCGAAAAACACGGCAATGTGGCGCAGGTGGTCTGGTACCGGCTTGCTCAGGACAAAGGCCTGGATGCGCCGCGCCTGCGCCGTGACGGTAGCCCCGTCGTGCAAGGGCTCGCCCAGGAGCAAATGTGGCGAACCCTGCGCATGATGAATTCGGATACGAATTTCCGGGAGCTGGCCGCCCATGCGTCAACGCCCGATGTACCGGTTGCTGCCGCTGCTGCCTCTGACTATCTGCAAGTGCTTTTTCATGCAGGTTATTTGACACAGACGCGAGTCGGCGGGCCGGGCAAGCAGGCTCGCTACAAGCTGAAGAAAAATACAGGGCCGCGCCCGCCGATGGTTTGCCGCACCCGCGTGCTTTATGACCCGAATGTCGGCGAAGTGGTGTGGGCGGCTCATGTTACCGAGGAGGATGCGATCTATGCCGCTTAACAGCAAACAT
>NZ_JAYRLZ010000414.1:0-2517 GCF_041904975.1 Chitinimonas sp.
GCGGTGGTCTCTTACACGCAGGTCTTGCGACCCACCGTACCTGTTGCAAGGTACGCGCCTTTTCACCCTTGCCTGATCCCGAACGCATTTTCCTGGGCAAGCCCAGAAAAATGACTTTGTCGCCTTTTCAGGCGACAAGTCGGGCCATCGGCGGTTCAGCTCTCTGTTCCACTTTCCGTCGCCTCGCGGCGCCCGGCCGTTAGCCGGCATCCTGCCCTGTGAAGCCCGGACTTTCCTCCCCGTGGACTAGCCACGCGGCGACTGTCCGGCCGACTTCGCGGCGCGAGTTTACCACCGCGCGGCCTACTCGCCCCGATAATCCTCGAAGCGGCGGCGGGTGGCATCTTCATTGCGCTGGCCGAACGCGTAGTTCGCCTCCAGCCACATGACATTGATGATGCCGAAGGCCAGCGCCAAGCCAAGACCCAGAATCCAGCTGAAGTACCACATGCTCAGTCTCCTTAGTAAGCCGTATGCGAATCGCGACGTATCTGCTCGACCGTTACCGTGCCGCGCATCACCCGGTACACCCAGCCGGTGTAGAGCAACACAATAGGCAGCAACACGATCACCAGTACCAGCATGATGCCCAGGGTCTTGTGGCTCGAAACCGCATCCCAGGCAGTAAGGCTGCTGGCCGGATCGAGACTGGATGGCAACACGAAGGGGAATAGCGACAAGCCCGCCGTCAGCAGCACCCCGACCACCGCACTGGCACTGGCAAGGAAAGCCGGCCAGCGCCAGCTGCGCCAGGCCGCCACCACGCAGAGCAGTGCGCCGGCCAGCCCCAGCACAGGCACCAGCACCAGCCAGGGCCAGCGGCCATAGTTATCCAGCCAGGCACCCGCTTTGCGCAGCACCGTTTTGCTGAGCGGATCGAGCGCGCTGGCGATATCGCCCGAGCTGACCAGGTGCAAGCCGTCGAGCTGTGCCACCCACTGCCCGCCGAGCAGGAACAGCACGGCCAGCGCCAGACCAAGCACCATCACCGCCTTGCGGCTGCGGGCAAACACGGCGCCATCGGTGCGCAGCAGCAAGAAGGTACCGCCATGCAGCGCCAGTAAAACGGCCGACACCACACCGCAGTACAGCCCGAAGGGGTTGAGCTGCTCCAGCAACCCGCCGGCATAGCTGACCCGCATGCTGCTGTCGAAGCGGAACGGCACCCCGACAAACAGATTGCCGATGGCAATGCCGAATACCAGCGCAGGCACCAGGCCGCCGATAAACAGGCCGCGATCCCAAAAGCGGCGCCATGCCGGGTTGGGCAGCTTGCTGCGGTAGTCAAAACCGACCGGCCGCAAAAATAGCGCGCACAGCGCCAGAATCAGCGCGCCGTAGAACACCGAGAAACCGGCGGCATACACCAGCGGCCAGGCGGCGAATACCGCACCGCCACCCAGCACCAGCCACACCTGGTTGCCTTCCCAGGTCGGGCCGATGGCATTGATGGCGACGCGGCGCTCCTCGTCGCTGCGGCCGACCATGGGCAGCAGCATCGCCACGCCCATATCGAAGCCATCCATCAGGGCAAAGCCGATCAGCAAGATGGCGACAATGCCCCACCAGATCAATTTGAGCGTGGCGTAATCAAGCATGATTGGCCTCCAGTGCGACGAGGTTGGCGGTTTCTCCGTGGTAGCGGCCGGTAGCCAGGCTGGCCGGCCCTTTGCGTATGGTCTTGATCATCAGGAACAGCTCGACGGCAAACAGCGCCAGATAAATGCTGCAAATGGTGATCAGGCTGCCCCACACCTGCGACGGCGCAACGCTGGAAGCGGCCAGCCGGGTGGGCAAGATGCCGCTGATCGCCCAAGGCTGGCGGCCATACTCGGCGACAAACCAGCCCAGCTCGATAGCGACCCAGGGCAAGGGAATGGCCAGCACACACAGCCGCAGCAACCAACGCTGCGGCGCCAGCTGCTTGCGCACCAGAAACCAGAAGCTGGCGGCAAAGATGAACAGAAAGCCGATACCCAGCGCCACCATGCCACGGAAGGCCCAGAACAGCGGCGCCACCTTGGGTATGGTGTCGTTCACCGCACGGGCAATATCGGCAGCACTGGCATCCACCACATTCGGGGCGTACGGCTTGACCAACAGGCCATAGCCAAGGTCGGCCTTGTGCTGCTCGAACTGCAGACGGGTGGCATCGCTCGTATCGCCAGCCTTGATGCGGCTAAGCGCACCATAGGCCTCCATGCCGCTACGGATGCGCCATTCATGGCTCTTTTTCAGATCCTTGATGCCGATCACCGGCGTATCGGTGGAGCGGGTGGCGATCAGGCCCAGCACATAGGGGATCTTTACCGCGTAATCGGTACGCTCCTGCTCCTGATTGGGCAGGCCGAACACGGTGATGCCGGCCGGGGCGGGGTGGGTTTCCCATTCGGCTTCAATCGCCGCCAGCTTCACTTTCTGCACTTCGCCAGTGGTATAGCCCGACTCATCGCCAAGGATGATCACCGACAGCGCCGACGCGAGGCCAAAGCCGGCCGCCACCGCAAACGAGCGGAT
>NZ_JAYRLZ010000103.1:0-14137 GCF_041904975.1 Chitinimonas sp.
GGCGGTGGTGCCGAGCAGGGCGAAGGCCTTGTTGTAGACGCCGCTGGAGTGGTGAACATTGAGCGAATTGGTGAACTTGCTGGCGTGGCCAATGGAGCGGCCATCTTTTTCCGGATCCAGCATGTAACGCAGGGCCTTGTCGGCGCCGCCCTTGACGATTTCGCCACCGATCAGCCAGCTTGGCTTGCCGAACATGTATTGCTCGGCGGCCATCGCTGCCATATCGGAGAAGGCTTCGTTCATGCCGCCCGACATGCCGCGATAGATCAGGCCGGAATTCTGCTGGGTAAAGCCGTGGCTGACTTCATGCGCCATCACGCCCAGCGATACCAGCGGATACATGCTGCTGCCGCCATCGCCGAAGGTCATGCGTTGGCCGTCCCAGAAAGCATTCTGGTAGTTGTTGCCGTAGTGCACGCGCACGGTCAGCTTTTGTTCGATCGGACGGCTGTTGTACCAGTCCTTGTACATATTGAACACGACACCGCCGTAGAAGTGGCCGTCGTTTTCCGGCGAGTAAGCACCGTTGATGGCGCGTGCCTCATTGACCGGGGTGCCGGTGCTCGGGCAGTTTGCGATCTTGAACAGGGTGTTGACCGCAGCCGTGCCGTTGCCCATATCGATGGTGCTGACATTCTCGTTGTCGAACACGCAATCCTGGGTAATGTTCAGTGGCTTGTAATCCTTGCCATACATGTACTTGCCGAGCTTCTCGTTGCCGCCAGGGCCGTGTGCATCACGGTGTGCGAGGCCGTCCCAGCTCTGGATCACTGCGCCGGTGTTGGCATCGATCATGAAGGAAGGGCTGGTCGGGTTGTTGCCCGGGATATGCAGCGAGGCGATATACACCAGTTGCGCGCGGTTCTTTTCATCCAGGCGCACCACCAGTTCCGACTCTTCCAGCTCGGCGCTGGCAGTACGCAGGCCTTGCGAAGCGGCCAGGTTGCGTACCAGGCGGGCGATATCGGCCTTGCTCAGGCGCGGGGTGGCGCCAGCAGGCAGATCGGCAGCAATGCCATTGACCACGGTGCCATGGCTGAAGGTGACGGCGCTATCGCTCAGGCCGTTGCCGGCCTTGCCGACATAGCCAACCGGAGCTGCTTCGCCCCATACACGCACACCATTGAAGTACTGCTGGTACTTGATCTTGCGGCCGCCGTCGGCGGTAGTGGCTGTTGCAGTGGTAGCACGCAGATCCACATTTGCCAGCGCACCGTCGAGTTGCACGTTCTGGCTCAGGTCGGTACGGCTCGCGGCGTGGGCATTGAATGCACCTGCTACTGCGAGGGCCAGCAAGGCGGCGCGCGGCCAGCCGAGGTGTGTGTTGTATGTCATGGCTTTTCCTTCGGGGTTAATGACATTTGGATAATTGCGGAGCGAACTACACCACTATGCAAATGGCATGTCATTAGCCTAAACGGTTAAGCCAGCTTAAATATTTCCTTAATGCTTGCTCTTTGTTTGGTAAGGCATTGATTGTTAACAACAAAATGCAGTGTATTCGGGCGGTGCGCCTTGCATGGTTTATGGCCGAACCGGGGAATTTTCTGAGGCTGGCGCGATACACTGACGCGGCGCGAACATAAGTGCGACGTCGTGGTCATGTGTGCCAGAGATTGTCCAGGTGGCCGATGCCGCTGTTACAGCGCGCTAGACCTTGATATCGATGATATGGCGCGGCGCAGCTGCAACGGCGCCGCCGGTATTGCGCCTGCCATGGCGGTGCTGCTGGGACGCCGTCTCTACCATGTGCTGCAGATTCTGCATAAGTCTTGCTGCCCGTGCCGGATCTTGTACCTGCAAGGCAAGACCGAGTTGCTCAAATTGCTCGGTCAAGGGGGTGCTGATCTCGGTCGCTGCATCGGCGGGGCGCGGGGCGCGGCGCAGCAAGGTCTGGTAGCTGCGCTGAGCGCGCTCCAGATCACCTGCGGCAATGGCGCTGGCCATTTGTTGAAAGCCGCCCATCTCCTGTAGCTGGCACAGGCATTCGAGCTGCACTGCGGCGGCGCTGGGCCGGTATTGCAGTGTGCTGGATGCTGTAACGGCAGGAGTGGATGGCTCGGACATGGTAGGGTAGGTGTCAGTCTTATGGCGCCGCGCGCCGATTCAGGAGCAGCATTCTTTACTAAGGAAGCGCTGAACGAATCCACGTACTCACAAAAAGCGCGGTAGCGCTCCTGTCCTGTGGGTATCAGGCCGGTAAACCGGCCGCCCGTCAGACTCCCCGGTGGTGGCGGGGGCAGGGGCAGGGGGAGTGGATCCACGAGGAATCAACGACTTACCCATTCCCGGCTAGGTCCCGGCTTTCGCGGGGCCTGCTATTCAAGTTGAATACCCGATTGGTTTCGGGCTTTCCTAACTGATTGATTCAATATGAAAATCTAGGCGGGTGGCGGAGCGTCGTCAAGCCGGGCGCATCGCGGCCTTGGCCTTCTGCGGCTATAATCGCCACACGCTTAATGAGGAAATGCTCCATGCCGTTGTTCAAAGACACCCGTTATGTATCGGAAACCACCCAATTCCTGCGCGACTTCCTCGACAAGCATCCCGAGGTTGCGCAGGGTCAGCTCGAAGGGCGGGCCCTGTTGTGGGACAAGACGGTGGATCGTGATTTCCAGCGTGATGCTGAAGCGGCCAGGCTCAAGCAAAAGCCCTATGTGTACCAGACCGAATAGTACCGGCCAGAGTTGGTCCTGATTGAAAAGCCCCGTGTCAAACGGGGCTTTTCTTTGCCGCTCGCGCGCTCTGCATGTCGGTATCGCACAATAAAAAAGGCGCCAGTGGCGCCTTCTTCTTTGCAGGGGGGCTTAGCCGCCTACTGCATCCTTCAGAGCCTTTACGGCAGTGAACTTCGGCACGCGCTTGGCCGGAATCTGCAGCTCGGCGCCGGTCTTCGGGTTGCGACCGATCTTGGCGGGCTTGTCTTGCACCTTCAGCTTGCCAATGCCTGGCAGGGTCAATTCTTCGCCAGCCTTGAGCTGGGCGTGGATCACGCCGGTCATGGCCAGCAGGACGCGGGTTACATCGGCCTTGGTGATGGCCTGGCCGCCCTTGGCGTCTTGTGCGGCTTGTTCGGCGATAGCGTCGATAAGTTGGGCTTGGTTCATTGCAGGCTCCCTCGATTGTAGTGAATGTGGTGTTGGGTCTCGGACAGGCCAAAACCGCATGCCTGGCCGGGTTGACCCGGCCGCTGGTCGCGCAGTTTACACGGATTGAGCGGCCAGGAGGCTACGAAACCTTGTAAACATGGGGTTTGTGCGATTTTCGGCTCATCCCGGATAGTGCATTGTCATGGCTTTTTCGCAAACCAACCCTGGCTCACTACGGGTAATCCGCCATGCCTTGGCATCGGGCCGGGAACATACCGCCCGGTGCAGTTGCTCGTCGATAAAATGCAGCGCTGCACCATCGTCTGCCGCCCAGCTGTCAGGCATGGCACCGCTGCCCACCATGGCGTGCAGGCCGGGGCGGCGCGCCGTTTCGCCGTCGTAGTGCGGGCAGGCGCCGCCGGGCAGCCAGCCAAGGCCGGGCAGGGCGGTCAGCGGCCCGGGAATGGAATCGGTCAGGCCAACATCAAACCAGCAAATCATGCCGGCGCTGATGCCGCCGATGACTACGCCGGCCTCATAGGCTTCACGCAGGTGTTGATCCAGCTGCCACTCGCGCCACAGCGCCAGCATGGAGCGGGTATTGCCGCCACCGACAAAGATCGCATCTTGTTCCAGCACAAAGCTGCGCAAATCGGCGGTATGTGGCCGGAACAGGGAAAGCTGGCTGGCCTGGCACGGGTAGGCGGCGTGCGCCCGGAAGAATTTCAGCTGGTAGTCGGCCGCGTCGCCACTGGCGGTTGCGACAAAGCAGATCTTCGGGCGCTCTTTTGCCGTGGCAGCAAGAAAATAGCGATCAAGCAGCGGCGAGTTTTCCATGGAAAAGCCGCCACCACCCAGCACGATCAACTGGCGCGCCACCATGGCCTAGGGCGCAAGCTGCGAGGTGCAGCAAGGGCAGCGGCTGGCTTGTTGTGCGATCTGGCTATAGCAGTAGGGGCATGCCTTGGTCTGAACGGCTTCTGGCTCGGCGGGTGCCTCGGCGCGCTTGAGGCGATTGAGGGTGCGCACCAGCAAGAATACCGAGAAAGCAACAATCAAAAAGCTGATCAGCACATTGCAGAACAGGCCGACATTGAGGGTGACGGCGCCGGCGTCCTGTGCGGCCTTCAGCGTGTCATACGGCCCTGCGGCCTTTGCGCCGGCCTTCAGCACCACAAACAGATTGGCAAAGTCGACATTGCCAAGGATCAGGCCGATCGGCGGCATGATCACATCCTTGACCAGTGAATCGACGATCTTGCCGAATGCCCCGCCGATGATGACGCCAACGGCGAGATCGATCACATTGCCGCGTACGGCAAATTCCTTGAATTCCTTCAGCATCTGTTGTCTCCGTTTTGCATGGGCGCAGCTTAGAAACAAGAAAGGCAGCCGAAGCTGCCTTTCCGACACATTCTTTGTCCCGAAGGATTAGAACGAGTGCATCAGACCAACCGTGAAGGTGGTTGCATCCTTGAACGAGCTCTTGTAGTCGATATGACCGTACTCGACCACGGTGGCGGTACGCTTGGACAAGCCATAACGCCAGCCCAGGGCATAGCGGTCGAAATCGGAATCCTTGACGGTATTGCCATTGGATTTGACCTTGTCGCCATGGATCAGACCAACCTTGAACGTCGATGCGCCGACATCATAGGAGGTGTTGATCAGAACCAGGTTTTGCTTGTTGTTTACGCCCGAAGCATAGGTTGCACGGTTGTATTCGTAAGCAACGCCCACGTTCAGAGGGCCTGCGCCCCAGCCGCCACCGATCAGGAAGTTATCGGTCTTGTTGTCGTTGACTGCTTTCTGGTTGTTGTAAGCGCTGATCACCCAGAATGGTTCGAAGTTGTACTGTACCGAAGCGGCAAAGTTGCGGCCGGACTTGCCGGTCTTTGCATCCTTGTCTTCCTGGAACTTGGTGCCGAGACCGTAATCGAGGGCAATGGACAAGCCGTTGGCTTCGTAGGTGTACTTGATGTCATTGCTGAAGCGGTAGCTTGCAGCGCCGCCGAAGGCGTCAACCTTGTCGCCGGCAGGAACCATCACCAGTTCGCCCTTGGTGTTCTTGGCTGCGCCGAAGTTGTAGGCGATGTCACCGGCATTGATGTCCAGGGTGATGTTGCCGTCGAACAGGTCGAAGTTTTCGGTGGCGACCTGGTAGGCGCTCTTGCCGCGACCCAGACCGATGCTGCCGAAACCACCCTTCACGCCAACCCAGCCTTCACGGCTGGCGAAGGCGTTGCCGTTGCTGCTGCCTTGTACGCCGACATTGGCAACAGTTGCATCCGGGCCGATGCCTTGCTCAACCTTGAAGAAAGCCTTCAGGCCGCCACCGAGATCTTCCTCGCCCTTGATGCCGAAGCGCGAATTGGTGTTCAGGTCATCGACGCGGACTTGCGACACCGAGTTCGGGCCGTAGGTAAATACGTCCCAGTGATCGGCGGCGACAACACCAACGTTGACTTGACCATAAAGCACCACCTCATTGCCGGCAGCAAATGCGGCGGGAGCGATGGCAGCAATCGCCAGGGCGATCAGTTTCTTGTTCATTGCGTCTTCCTTCTCTAGGTTTGGAAAAACGGTGCTGGAAAGCATGTCCACAAAGCGTTTGCGCGGTATAGCGCCCGCCTATTACAGCCGCATGATAGGCGGGGCACGGTAAGCGGGGCAACGCGTGCCATGGTTGCCTTGGCGCGGGAAAGTCTGGATGCGAAGCGCTGAATCCGGCTTATGTTGCTGATTAAAAAGGATAAAGTTCTTGTTTCTGCTTGGGTGGAACGGTTGCGGCAATGCAACACGGAAGTGGTCAGCCGATCAGCCAAGGCAGCGCGATCAGGCCGTAGCGCAGCGCTTTTCCGCAGAAAATGGCCGCCAGAGCCGCTGCGCGCGGCAGCCTCAGCCAGCCGGCCGCCAGGCATAGTGCGTCACCCAGTATCGGTAGCCAGGAGAGCAGCAAGGCGGCAACACCCCAGCGCTGCACCATGGCCAAGGCTCGCGATGGTGTCTGACCTGCATTGCGGGGTATGCGCCGGCCCAGCCAGAAGGTGCTGTAGCCGCCCAGGGTATTGCCGAGGCTGGCCCACAGCAAGGCTTGCCATACGGTGGACGGTTGCAGGTGGAGCCAGGCAGCGAGCGCCAGTTCGGAATTGCCGGGAAGCAAGGTGGCAGACAGGAATGCCGACACGAATAGCCCGGCCATTCCCCAGCTGGCTGGAATGGCGCTCAGTGCATATAGCCAGCTCAAAAGCCGGGTGCCTGTCCGGCGTGAGCCTTGATCAGTTCGCCAAGCTGGGCGAACAGATCGCCTTCATCGCGGGTATTGCACCAGGCGCCATTGCGCAGTCGGTAGTGAAAGCCGCCCGAGCGCGCCGCTACCCAGATTTCGGCATTGGGCAGGTGACGGTTGATGATGAGTTTGGCGCCGTCATCGAACTCGATTTCCATGACATTGCCGTTGCGATCGATATCCAGATCCAGCTCGGCGGCATCCAGCGCGGCTTCAATCCGATCAAACAGGGCATCGCTGATATTTAGAAATTCGCTTTCATTCATTGGCCGGGGTCGCTGTGGTTGTTAGTATCGCCATTTTACTCTGTCCGGCCCCTCTGCCATGCGCCTCCTTGTTGTTTGCCTGATAGCCTGCCTGCTGACCGCTGCCTGCGGTTACAAGGGTGCCCTGTATCTGCCGGCCACCAAGCCGGCCCCGGAAGGTACAAAGCCATGAAGCTCGATCGCAGCCCGGATGGCGAGCTTTGTGTTGACGGCGTGGCGTTGACCGATATTGCCGCCCGCTTTGGCACGCCCTGCTATGTGTATTCCGAATCGGCGCTGATGGCGACCTATCGTGCCTACAGCGACGCGTTTGCCAGTGCGTCTCCATTGATCTGCTATGCGATGAAGGCCAACTCCAATCTGTCGGTGTTGAGCACGCTGGCAAAGCTCGGGGCTGGTTGCGACATCGTGTCGGCCGGTGAGCTGGCGCGTGCCGTAGCGGCGGGCGTGCCGGCCGAGCGCATTGTGTTTTCCGGGGTTGGCAAGACGGCTGATGAAATGCAGGCGGCGCTTTCCTTGGGTATTCACTGCTTCAATGTGGAGTCTGAGGCCGAGCTGGAGCGCCTGAGTCGTGTCGCCGACGCCTTGGGCAAGACGGCGCCGGTCAGCTTGCGCGTCAATCCGGATGTGGATGCCAAGACGCATCCGTATATCTCCACCGGTTTGAAAGACAATAAATTCGGCATTGCCTTTGCCGACGCGCAGCGCGTGTATCGGCGCGCTGCCGCCTTGCCTGGCTTGCGGGTGGTGGGTATCGACTGCCATATCGGCTCGCAGCTGACCGAATTGCGCCCGTTTATCGATGCGCTGGATCGTTTGTTGTTGCTGATTGATGCGCTGGCAGAGGAGGGTATCGCGCTCGAGCATATCGATATGGGTGGTGGCTTGGGCATACGTTATAGCGACGAGGTGTTGCCGGAGGTCGCCGCCTATGCCGAGGCGATCCTTGGCCGGCTGGCGCAGCGCCAGCTCAAGCTGGTGCTGGAGCCGGGCCGCTCGCTGGTCGGCAATGCCGGTTTGCTGCTGACTCGGGTTGAATACCTCAAGCCAGGCGAAACCAAGCATTTCGCCATTGTCGATGCGGCGATGAATGATCTGATGCGTCCGGCACTCTACGGCGCCCATCACGATATAGTGGCTGTGACCGAACGCCTCGATCAGCCTGCGCAGACTTACGATATCGTCGGCCCGGTGTGCGAAAGCAGCGATTTTCTTGGCAAGGAACGCCATCTGGCCTTGCAGGAGGGGGATTTGCTGGCGATCAGGTCGGCGGGCGCTTATGGCATGACCATGAGTTCCAATTACAACACCCGCCCCAGGGCGGCTGAAGTGATGATCAGCGCCGGCGAAGCGCGATTGATACGTCGCCGCGAAACACTCGATGAACTATTGGAGAACGAGCGCAGCCTGCTGGTGGATTGAGCTGGTGTGGTCAAACGAGGCCAGATGCCTGATGGTATCTGGCTGAAAATAATGTATTGATTTTCCAGTGAAAATCAATACAGAAGGCCTTGCGGCGTTCGAGTATTGCTGCTTACTGGATAGAGCGTGTTTTGAGTCAGCTGCAAGCAATTCAATATCGATTGCCAGTCGCGCGGGGTTGCAAGGAATTGACTGTATCGTGCCGGTTTGAAGGTAATAAAAACCGGAAGCATGAAAAACAAATAGCCCAATCCGTAGATTGAGCTATTTGCAATATGTTGGCGACGCGGACGGGACTCGAACCCGTGACCCCCGGCGTGACAGGCCGGTATTCTAACCAACTGAACTACCGCGCCAACTTGCTGCTAAACATCAGGCGAGCACTATAACAAATCGCCGATGATTTTAAAACTATTATTTCTGGTGGGCGATACTGGGATCGAACCAGTGACCCCTGCCGTGTGAAGGCAGTGCTCTACCCCTGAGCTAACCGCCCGAAATCCAGTTTGATTCCGGTTGCGCATTTTATTGCGCTTGCCAAAACAGCACATTCGCCATTTTCGACTGATTTGCTGCCATTTAAAACACTGACAACAAACTTGAAAACTTTTGGCGACGCGGACGGGACTCGAACCCGTGACCCCCGGCGTGACAGGCCGGTATTCTAACCAACTGAACTACCGCGCCGCTTTGGTTTCGCTATCGATCAATGCTCGGTAGCGAGGGGGCGGATTAAAACATGGCTGTTGCGGGCTGTCAACGATCTTGTGCAAATCTTTTTGTGCGATGGCGGGGGGCGGGCCATGCTGATATAAATGCGCCCTGTTGCCCGGTGGCTTTCACTGCGGCGTTCACGAATTCATCCATGATCGTATCCCTGCCTCGCTCCATCTGGTTTTACCGCTGCCTTAATGGCGTGCTGATCTTGCTGCTCGCCTGGTTGCTGGCGGGGCTGATATGGCAGCTAATTGCGCCGGCGGCCAAACCGCCCCTGGCGGCGCCGCAAGCGCTACGCAGCAGCGCGCCGCTATTGGATATGTCGCCATTGAATCGCCTATTCAGTGATAACAGCGCCGGTGTGGCTGCACCATCCAGCCTTTCTTATAAATTGCGCGGGGTGATTGCGGCGCAGGGCGAGGCGCCGGCTGCCGCCATGTTCGAAGTGACGGGCCGCCCGGCCCTGGTCGCCAAGACGGGGGACGAGCTGGAGGGCGGTGTGCGCCTGGTGGAAGTGGCCAGCGACCATGCCCTGGTGGATAACCACGGCCGGCGCGAACGTATCGAGCTCGATAGCAAGCCGGCCGCTAACGGGATCGTGCCGGCAACGGCTGCGGTGCCTGTCGATAACAAGCTGATCACTCCGGTCAACTCTGCCACGCAGCTGACGCCACCCGTGCCGGTGGAGCCTGCTGCAGACGAGCGCCGCATTGCGCGTGCCGCCTTGGTGGGCGGGCTGGGGCAGTCCGGCGCCAATCACTGGGCCAAGGGCTTGGCTGATGGCAGCGGCGGCATTGCCCTGGTGGATGCGGCCGCCCAGCCGGTCGCCGGTGTGCTTGGCCTGCAAAATGGTGATGTGCTGACTGCCATCAATAACAGCCCGCTACAGCAAAAAGGCGATGTCGCCCTGCTGTATGCCACTTTCAGCCGTGCATCCAAGGTCAAGCTCGACATTGTGCGCAATGGCGCCCCTCTTACTCTGCTCTACCGCATCGAAAACCAGGCAAAGCCATGAAAAAGTTAACCACCCTTGCTCTCGCTCTCTTGTTCGCCGGACAGGTGATGGCGGCCGATGACAAGGTGATGCTCAATTTCGTCAACGCCGATATCGAATCCACTGTGAAGGCGGTTGGGCTGATTACCGGCAAGAATTTCATTCTCGACCCGCGCGTCAAGGGTACCGTCAATGTGATTTCATCGAGCGCGGTACCGCGCAAAGATGTATTCCCGATCCTGTTGTCGGCGCTGCGCTTGCAGGGCTTCTCGGTGGTGGAAACCGGCAGCCTGGTCAAGATCGTGCCGGAGGCCGATGCCAAGCAGAACAATGGCGCCACTGTCAGTCGCAAGATGAATAACACGGGTGGCGATCGCATCGTTACCCAGGTTTACCCACTGCGAAATGAATCAGCTGCGCAGATGGTGCCTATCCTGCGTCCCTTGGTCACGCCGAACAACTCGATTGCTGCCTACCCGAACTCGAATATGCTGGTCATTACCGACTATGCCGAGAATGTGAAGCGGCTCGATGACATCATCGAAAGCATCGACCAGCCAACCAGCGCCGAGCTGGTAACCCTGCCGCTGCGCTATGCCGCAGCCAATGAAGTGGCGCAGACCATAGCCAAGCTGATGCCGGAAGTGTCGGTACCAGCGGGTGGCGTGGCCGGTCCGTCGCCTGACGGTATCCGCAAGACGGTGGTACTGGCCGATGTGCGCGCCAATATGCTCTTGATCCGTGGCGATAATCCGGCCCACCTGGCGCAGATCCGCAAGATTGCCGAGAGCATCGACAAGCAGGGGGCGGCCGGCGGCAATATCCATGTGATCTATCTGAAAAATGCCGATGCACCCAAGCTCGCGGCCACGTTGAAAGCCATCCTCACTGGTGGCGATGTGCCGCAGACGCAAAGTGCCGCCTTTACCAGCGTGGCCTCGAGCGGTGGCAATGCTGCGGCCGGTGCACCGAATGCTGCAACGGCGCCAACGCCCGCGCCGGTGTATAGCTCGGGCGGCGGTGCTGGTCAGGCCATGGCCGGCGTGGCGATTCAAGCCGACCCGACCACCAATGCGCTGATCGTCACCGCGCCGGACAATATCTACAACAATATCCTGGCGGTGATCGAGAAGCTCGATGCACGCCGCGCCCAGGTATATGTGGAAGCGATGATTGCCGAGGTCAAGGTCGACAAATCCGGCGCTTTTGGCGTGCAGTGGCTGGTTGGCGGCGGCAATAACAAGGTGAATGCGGTCGGCCTGAGCAATATCGGCACGGACGGCAGTAGCCTGGCTTCCATCGGGGCCGCCGCATTGGCCAAGAACCCTGGCGCCTTGGCGCCTGGCTTCATGCTGGGTGTGGTGAATGGCAGCCTGACCGACAAGAACAACAAGGCCAATCTCGGGGTGATTGCCAGCGCGCTGGAAGCCAATGGCGATGGCAATATCCTGTCCATGCCCAATCTGCTGACGCTGGATAACGAAGAGGCCAGCATCCTGGTCGGGCAGAATATCCCCATTGTTACCGGTACGCAGTCGTCGACTGGTGCCAACCAGAATCCGTTCACCACGGTCGATCGCAAGGATATCGGTATCAAGCTGAAGATCCGCCCGCAAATCTCCGAGGGCGGCGCCATCACCATGCAGGTGTCGCAGGAGGTGTCGAGTATCGATGTCAATGTGAATACCCAGGGCACCGGCATTGCCACCGCCAAGCGCTCGATCGATTCCAAGGTGCTGGTCGACGATGGCCAGATCATCGTATTGGGCGGCCTGATCGAAGACAAACTGACCCAGAGTGATAACCGCGTGCCCTTGCTCGGCGATATCCCGGTGCTGGGCAATCTGTTCCGCTTTCAGCAGCGCTCGAGCAAGCGCACCAATCTGATGGTATTCCTGCGCCCGGTGGTGTTGCGCGACGGCAAGAGCGCCCAGTCGCTGAGTAACGAGCGCTACCAGATGCTGCAAGGCGTGCAGGGCGGCTACCATGCCGACAAGCATGTGATGTTGCCCAATCTGCCGGAAGTGAGCCTGCCGACGCTGGATGTGCGCCAGGGGGCGGCGGTTAGCACCAACACGCCGGCCAAGCAGCCATGAGTTATCAGCGCCTGGCCAATTATGGCTTTGCCCGCCATGGTGGCGTGGTGGATCTGGCTGAACGCGACGGCGCGGTGGACGTCTTGCTGCGCGAAGGCGCGGGCCTTAGTGCCTTGATGGAGCTGCGCCGCATGCTGGCGCGGCCGGTACGGGTGGAAACAGTCAGCGCCGAGCTGTTCGATGCCCGCATCGCCCAGCTGTTTTCGCGTCAGGATAGCCAGGCTGCCGATGTGGCCGAAGATGTGGCGGCCGATCTCGATCTGGGCCGGCTGGCGCAGGAATTGCCGGCCATCGAAGACCTGATGGAATCGGAAGACGACGCGCCGATCATCCGCCTGATCAATGCCGTGCTGACCGAGGCCTTGCGCGAAGGCGCATCCGATATCCATATCGAGCCATTCGAGACCCGCTCGGTGGTGCGTTTTCGCATCGACGGCAAGCTGCGTGATGTGGTCGAACCGAAGCGTGCGCTGCATGCCGCCATCGTGTCGCGTATCAAGGTGATGGCCAATCTGGATATTTCCGAAAAACGCCTGCCGCAAGATGGCCGCATCACCCTGCGTATTGCCGGGCGCCCGGTGGATGTGCGGGTGTCGACCCTGCCCACCGGCCATGGCGAGCGGGCGGTGCTGCGTCTCCTGGATAAATCGGCCGGCCGGTTGAATCTGGAAAAGCTTGGCATGGAAGGCGCGACCCTCGCCGCCATGCAGCAGCTGATCGCTCAGCCGCACGGCATCGTGCTGGTGACCGGCCCGACCGGCTCGGGCAAGACCACCACCCTGTATGCGGCACTGGCGGCCATGGATGCCGCCACCACCAATATCATGACGGTGGAAGACCCGATCGAGTACGACCTCGACGGTGTCGGCCAGACCCAGGTCAATACCCGCATCGACATGACGTTTTCGCGAGCCTTGCGCGCCATCCTGCGCCAGGACCCGGATGTGATCATGATCGGTGAAATCCGCGATCTGGAAACCGCGCAGATCGCGGTGCAGTCGTCGCTGACCGGTCACCTGGTTCTGGCGACGGTACACACCAATGACGCACCCGGCACGGTTACCCGGCTGGTGGATATGGGCATCGAGCCCTTCCTGCTGGCATCCTCAGTAATCGGGGTGCTGGCGCAGCGCTTGTACCGGCGCTTATGCCCGCAGTGCAAACAGGCCTACGAGCCCGATGCGGCGGAAATGGCTGCGCTGGGGCTTAACCGGCCGCAAACCCTGTACCGGCCGGTGGGCTGCTCGGCTTGCAATCATCTTGGCTACAAGGGGCGCGCCGGTATCTATGAGCTGCTGGTGGTGGACGATGCGATCCGCGCCCTGATCCATGAAGGCGCCAGCGAGGCGGATATCCGCGAACATGCCAGCCGGATCGGCATGCACAGCCTGCGCAGCGACGGCATCGCCCAGGTACTGGCCGGGCGCACTACACTGGAAGAAGTGTTGCGGGTAACACGCGAAGGCTGAGCGACAGGTAATGGCAGCAGCCATCCGGCGTCGATGCCGCAGCGTGTGTTGATCAAAGCATTGCGGCGCCCAAGGAGTGAGCGGTCATGTTCGGCATCGGCAAGAAGAAAGATCCCTACAGCACGGTAACCTGCCGGGCCAACAAGCTCGAAGGCGGCGCGGTGTTGGCCCTGGGGGTGGCGGAGCTGGATCTGCCTGGTATCTGCAAACTGGCCGACAGCTCGGAGGTGTGCAGCAAGATCAGCTTCGGTCGCATCTACCAAAAGCCTGGCAGCCTGCTGGCCGAACACAAGCCCGATGAGCAGGGCTATAACGCCCGCTACGACAAGATCACCAAGTCCATCGCCGTGAACCTGCGACAAGGCCTGATGCGGCAGACGCTGATTTTTGTCACCCGTGAGCCGGTACAGCTGGCCGGTGAATTATCGCTGACCCTGGAGCAGGAAGCCCCGCCAGAGCCGACGGTAAGCTGACGCGGGCATGATTCCTGCCCCCCGGCACATCTAGCGCGGCAGACGACCTGAGCCGCCCTCAACCAGATTCGCGGTGAAGTCGCGCGCCTGCCAGTTCTCGCGAACAAGCGAGGTCAGGATATGGTCACGCCACAGGCCATCGATCAGCAGGTAATCGCGGGCATAACCCTCGCGCTCGAACCCGAGCTTGGCCAGCAGGCGGCCGCTGCGGTGGTTGTCGGGCAGGTAGTTGGCGCTGACCCGGTGCAGGTTGAAATGCTCGAAACTCCAGTCCAGCAAAAGCCCTAGTGCAATCTGCATCAGGCCGCGTCCCCACAGGTCC